>CALAYL010000055.1 GCA_937894725.1 uncultured Bacteroidota bacterium | reverse complement strand
CCTAACCAACCTGCCGCTTTCGCTTCGTTGATGGCTTTCTCTAAAATGCGATACACCCACATATATTCACCACGGATGTAGATATATGAAAGATTGGCACCTAAGGCATAAGAAGAAGTAATCATCCCCTCTATCAAAAGATGAGGAATATATTCCATCAAAAATCTATCTTTGAATGTACCTGGTTCCGACTCATCCGCATTGCAAACCAAGTGACGAGGTTTTCCACTTTTCTTGTCTATAAAACTCCATTTCAAACCCGTAGGGAAACCAGCACCTCCTCTTCCTCTCAATCCAGATTTCTTTACTTCCTCTACCAACTCGTCTGGGTTCTGGGCTTTGAGTGCCTTCTCTACCGAGGCATATCCGCCTTTAGAGCGATAGACTTCGTAGGTTTCTATCCCTGGTACTCTGACGTGTTCTAATAATATTTTCTTACTCATTGTTTTTACTTAAGCGTTTGTCATCAATACTTTGGGCTCAGGTTTTGTTTGGTTCATGTCGCCATCCAATGCCTTAAACTCTTCAATTAATTTATCTATTTTCTCTTCGTTCAAAAACTCATAATAATAATCACCCACTTGCATCATAGGTGCATATCCACAGGCTCCCAAACACTCAACCCCTTTTACCGAAAATTTCCCATCTGCGGTTACTTCTCCTAATTCAACTCCAAGCTTTTTACAGGTATATTCCATCATCTTCTCCGCTCCTTTGAGGCAACAAGGTGAAGTTTGACAAAACTCCAACATAAATTTGCCGGGATTTTTGTGATTATACATACTATAGAAAGTAGCTACTTCATACACCTCAATAGGTCTGATAGAAAGAATCTCCGCTATTTTGTCCATCAAAGGTACAGTCATAGTATGGTTATAGGCATCTTGCACTTCGTGCAAAACAGCTATCTGAGCAGATTTTTGTTTGCCCTCAGGAAATCGCTTAATGATTTCTTGTATTCTCGCCATCAATGGCTCACTAAATTGAATTTCGCTCATAGTATTTGATTTATGCGTCTAGTTCTCCTGCAATTACATTGAGTGAACTCAATATTAATATAGCATCAGATAAATATCCGCCTCTGATAAGTTCTGTATAAGATTGATAATAAATAAAGCATGGTCTGCGAAAATGCAAACGATAGGGTACTCTGCTACCATCGCTCACTAAATGGAATCCTAACTCACCATTTCCACCTTCAACTGCATGATACACTTCACCAACAGGTACAGGTATTTCTCCCATCACTATTTTAAAGTGATAAATCAATGCTTCCATATTGTTGTACACCTCCTGTTTTGGTGGCAAATAGTAATCCGGTACATCTGCATGATATGGACCTTCTGGCATTTTGTCTAATGCCTGACGAATGATTTTCAACGATTCTCTAACTTCCTGTTGACGAACCATATAGCGATCATAAGTATCGCCATTTGTACCTACTGGCACATCAAATTCAAAATCTTCGTACGAGGAATATGGATTAATCTTACGAATATCATAATCTACTCCAGCAGCTCTAAGATTTGGCCCTGAAAATCCATAACTAATTGCTTTTTCTGCACTTATGCCACCTACGTTCAAGCAGCGGTTCATAAAGATAGTATTTCGAGTCAAGAGTGCGTCAAACTCTTCCCAAGCAGCAGGGAAAGTTTCCATAAACTTATGAATCTTAGCCCACGTAGCAGGCGACCAGTCACGCTCCCATCCCCCTATGCGTCCCATATTGGTAGTCAAACGAGCTCCGCATATTTCTTCGTAAATTTCATACACATCTTCTCTAGCTTGGAAAATGTATAAAAACCCAGTAAATGCGCCAGAGTCCACACCCAAAATAGAATTACATATAAGATGATCGGTGATACGTGCCAACTCCATCACTATAACCCGCATATATTGTACACGCTTTGGCACTTCTATACCTAGCATTTTTTCGATAGTCATCCACCAGCCTATGTTGTTGATAGGCGATGAACAATAGTTCATACGATCCGTAAGAGGAGTAATCTGATAAAAAGGGCGATTCTCAGCTATTTTCTCAAATGCACGATGTATATACCCAACTGTTTGCTCAGCATCCACGATGCGCTCCCCATCCATGAGCAATACATTTTGGAAGATACCGTGTGTAGCGGGGTGGGTGGGTCCTAGATTTAGGATAGACAATTCGCTACCATCTTCATTTTCTTTTTGTTGGATGAGGTCAGCATAGCGTTTTTCTATATTATGTGAGAGTGTTTGCGTGGTCATTAGTTGTTGTTTTGATTGACAGGTATTCTACCAAAATAGCGGTCGTCTTTATCAGTTCGGTCTTTGTCTTCGAGCGGAAAATCTTTGCGCATTGGAAATGATATCATCTCGTCCATATTTAAAATGCGTTTCAAATCTGGATGTTTCAAAAAGACAATACCGAAAAAATCGTAAGTTTCTCGCTCTTGCCAATTGGCAGATAAAAATAAGTCTGACACAGTTTCAATTTCTGGATTATTGCCATCCAAATAAACCTTGATACGCATCCTGAAATTATCCACCCAATTGTGAATATGATAGGTCACTCCAAATTGTCTTGACACATCATTTTTAGGATAATGCATACCACAAAGCGTAGTCAAAAAATTGAATCTAAGAGTAGAATCATCTCTTAGAAACTGAATGAACTCATGGATGATACCAGACTCTACCTCAACACATAGCATGTCGAGTGATTCGGTATTTAACTTTACTTTATCACCAAACTGTGCGGTGATTTTTTCTAAAACTATATTATCGTCTAAAGCCATGTTGTTAGTTTACATTTATACCATAAGAAGCCAATAGGGCTTTGTATTCCGGTGAATTTCTACGACTAAAGGATTCGTTTTTGACCAACTCTTGAAGTTTCATAATACCTTCTAAAATTTGCTCAGGACGTGGAGGGCAACCAGGCACATATACATCCACAGGAATCACTTTATCTATACCTTGCAGTACAGAGTAGGTATCAAATACACCACCCGAAGAAGCACAAGCACCAACTGCCATCACCCAACGCGGTTCGGCCATTTGCTCATATACCTGACGGAGCACAGGCCCCATTTTCTTAGCGATAGTACCCATAACCATAAGCATATCTGCTTGACGAGGCGAAAAACTCGGACGCTCTGAACCAAATCGAGCGAGATCGTAAGTAGAAGCCATAGTAGCCATAAACTCAATGCCACAACAAGAAGTAGCAAACGGCAATGGCCACAAGGATTTTGAACGAGCCAAACCAACTACCTGATCTATAGAGGTAGCAAAAAATCCTTGACCTTCGATTCCCTGCGGTGGGGCTACCATTTTTATTTCACTCATAGTGTTTTATTTTTTATTCCCACTCAAGGGCCTTCTTTTTAATGATATAGAAAAATCCAATGAGTAGCAAACCCATAAATAACAACATTTTATAAAGGCCAATAAAGCCCAATTCTTTAAAATTGACAGCCCAAGGATATAGGAAAATAACCTCCACATCAAACAATACAAACAAAATAGCCACCAAAAAATATTTGATAGAAAAAGGAACACGGGCATTGCCATAGGCTTTTATACCGCACTCGAAATTGGCGTCTTTATTAAAGGATTTTCGTTTAGGCCCTGTGATATGCGATAGAAATAGCATCAACGCTACAAAGCCAGCCGCAAACACGGCTTGCATTACTATCGGTAAATAATCTATAGATGTACTTTGCATACTTGTAAAATTAGGACAAAAATAACAGAGACTACGTATAAATCAACCTATTTTATAAACAAATTGTTTTGTGAGTGAAGTAAAGAGTAGATGGCAGGGGAAAAGTCCGTTTTTATTATTGAAATAAGCATTGAATTTTAACATACTCTAGTCAAGTCCAAATACCAAAAGTGGTTCATTCGAAAGCTAATTTTCCATTAGACGCTACGATATCTGTTTTCATTTTCAATGTATCCTCTATCGAAATTTCAGTTCCGTTTAGCTTTTTTAGTTTTCCACCAGCTTCTTCCAAAATTATTTTCCCGGATAAGAAATCCCAAGGAGATTGATTGACTGTGATAAGCCCATCGGTACGCCCACAAGCTATTTGACAGAGCTCTTGAGCACATGAACCACCGCCATGAATAGAACGAACTGCTTTTAATAGCTCTCCTGAAAATGGTTGATACATTGGCAGACGTAGATATCTATGTCCAAAATTAATTATGGCAGATGATAGCGTTGGAGTATCTGAAACTTTGATGGGTTGTTTGTTTAGAAATGCTCCTCCCCTTTTAGTTGCGTAAAATGTTTCTTTATATACAGGATTATCTATTACTCCCAATATCACTTCGTTTTTATATAACAAAGCAATAGCAACAGAAAAATTAGGCAGGCCACGAGCAAAATAACTACTGCCATCAAGTGGGTCTATAACCCACAGGTAATCGCTTTCACCGATAGTTGCCCCACTCTCTTCTGATAATATACCATGTGAAGGATAAGTACGTTTTATGGAATCCATAATTAATTTTTCGACTGCTATATCATGAGAAGTCACGATGCTGTGAAATGACTCTTTTTCAGAGTGCGGATGAACGTCTCCAAAGTTCTCCATTAAATACAGACCTGCTTTTTGAGCAAGGCTGATGGCGAACTGAACAAAGTGGTTTTCTGACATATATATTGATTTTATTTAATGAAGGCAGCCCATTTTCTACATCCAATAACCAAATATAGTGAAGTTCTATTAGCTTCAATAAGTAGTATTTAATCATAAAATAAATCTCTACAAAATCTAGCTCAAATTAGATAAGCATTTTCTTCAATTGGTTGAAAAAATTTGTTTTGCCAATTTATAATGTATATTTTTAAATATAATCTATCTCAATATGCAAAAATCGAGTTTACTCTCTTTGTTTAGTGTCGCCATAGTTTTGATGGCATCTTGTAAATCTGTCGAGAAAGTAACGTCCATAACAGAATATAAAAAAAATATGCTTGTAGTAAGTAGTGGAGGTGGGTTTACAGGTGCAGAGACGATATTTACGATACTTGAAAATGGTCAAGTTTTTTCATCTTCTGGTTTTACTCCAGACAAAACAACTTCCATTGGTCAATTGAAAGCAAAAGTGGTAAAAGAGTTGTTTATAAAAGCTGGTAATATTGACTGGGATAAGATAGCTATCAATGATCCTGGAAATATGTACAAGACACTTTCGTTTGGTAAAAACGAACAAATGAAAAAGCAGGTATGGGGAGGAAGTAAAGCTTCACCACCAGCAGATTTCATTAATTTATATGATGAAATAAAAGTATTGGTCAGTACATTTAAAAAATAATTTTCAAATCATTTAAACCTAAAAAGCATGAAAAGAATATTACCCATTTTTGTCGCCCTTTTTATACATACTATACTCACGGCACAACAACAAAGCACTTTTGCAGGAAAATCACTAAAGTCTGCAACTACCCAAACGGCTACATTCCCTTATAGTACACAACGTGGTACAATATTAAGTTCCTATATGGGAAATCTTGTATTAAACAATCCTGCTTGGGAAATGACGAGGGATAAAAGTACAGGCATGCCAATAGCCATTGATGGTATTAAAATCAATAGCTTTAGTGGTGATTTTTCTCCATTAAAAACTACACTTTATTTATCTGAAACATTTTCGATATTACAGCCCTATTTGAAATTAAAAGAAGGCTATAAAGACCTCGTTATTTTGTTTCAAGAAACAGACGAACTTGGCAATCGGCATATAAAGTTGCAGCAAAATGTAAATGGGGTCAATATCCATGGAGCACAAGCTTGGCTTCACTTCCAAAAGGATGGGACCATTTATTTTAATGGACGAATGGTGCCAACACCCACCCTCAATACACAAGCTTTATTTTCACAGCAAGCAGCCGAACAGTTGGTCAAATCTGACATGGAGCTAAAGTTCGTATTTAGCGAAGCTGGTTTAAATGTGCAAAAAGAATTGAAGTTAGAACGTTTCGAAACAACAAAAGCAGTCATGCCAAATGCCGAAAATATTAATGAAATGCATCTAGTATGGCATATTTCTGTTCGCCCGAATATACTACACCATTGGGAGTATTTTGTAGATGCAAATACTGGCGAAATTCTAAAAAAGTTTGACCATACTTGTACAGTAGGTCCTACTACTACCAGTGCAAATGACTTGAATGGAGTTTCAAGAATAGTTAATGCGTTTAATGCGAATGGAACCCATTATTTGATAAATGCTACCAAACCTATGTACACAGGTACTACCACCTCTAAACCCGCAGATGGTAGCGGCATTATAACAACGCTTGATTTGCAAAACACAAATTTGAATAATCCTTCTTATGTTGAAATAACTTCTACAAATAACAACACATGGTCATCAAAAGCTGTTTCAGCACATTACAATGCATCTTTATCTTACGACTATTTCAAATCTAAATTTAATCGGAATTCAATAGATGGAAAAGGAGGCGATGTAGTATCCTTTATCAATGTAGCTGACGACAATGGAGGTGGTTTGGATAATGCTTTTTGGAATGGAAAATATATGTTCTATGGTAATGGTGCTACAGATTTTAAACCATTACCAGGCGGACTAGATGTAGGCGGCCATGAAATGACACATGGTGTAATTCAAAATACGTCAGGACTTGAATATAGCGGAGAATCTGGCGCTATCAATGAATCCATGGCAGATGTTTTTGGGGTGTTGATCGAAGGACAAAATTATCTTCTGGGTGAAGATGTAGTAAAACTAAGTGCTTTCCCATCGGGAGCACTACGCAATATGCAAGACCCACATAATGGCGGCAGTTCGCTCAGCAGTCCTGGATATCAGCCCGCCCATGTAAATGAGCAATATAGTGGCACTCAAGATAATGGAGGTGTGCATATCAATAGTGGCATTCCGAATAAAGCATTTTATCTTATAGCCTCTACTATTACTAAAGCTAAGGCAGAGCAGATTTACTACAAAGCACTTTCGCTTTATCTAACCAAATCCTCTAAATTTATTGATTTACGCCTTGCTGTAGTGAAGGCGGCTAGCGATATCCATGGCGCTAATTCAACTGAAGTAAACACCGTGAAACAATCATTTGATGCGGTGGGTATTCTTGATGGCAGTGGTGGCAATTATCAACCCACATTGCCGAGCAATCCAGGTGCCGAGCGTATGTTGATTGTAAATACAGATGCTACAGATAACAATACACTATATCTTACTACTTCGGCTGCGAGTGTATTTCAGCCGCTCTCGCAAGTACCATTAAATCGCAAAGCTTCTGTAACCGATGATGGTAGCATTGCTTTTTTTGTAGGTACAGACAATAATATTTACTCTGTATTGCTGACATCACCATTTACGCAAACTAAATTAACCACAGATAATTTTTTTGACAACGTAGCCGTATCAAAAGATGGAAACAACTTAGCTGCCATATCGAAATATGCAGATACCTCTATTTATGTATATTCTAGTTCACTCAATCAATGGAGAAAATTTCAACTTTACATACCGACAACAGCACAGGGTGTAAAATCGGGTGGTGTATTGTATGCTGATGTGCTAGAGTGGGACGTGAGTGGAAAATATGTAATGTATGATTCGTACAATGAAATCAATGGAAGTGGCGGACAGAAACTTTCATTTTGGGATATTGGTATCATCGAGGTATGGAATGGCTCGTCATTTGGTACGGGCAATATTCAAAAAATATTTAATCAGATAGATCAGGGCGAAAGCGTGGGTAACCCTACCTTCGCAAAAAACTCACCTTATATTGTAGCCTTTGATTATATCAATAGCAATACTAGCCAAAATTTAATTTTAGGTGTGAATTTAGAAACAGGAGATATTCAAACTATTTTCGATAATGGTATGCTAGGCACTCCTTCATATTCCCCACTAGATAACAAGGTGGCGTTCAGTTCAAGCAACACAAGCAGTGTTCCCGTGGTAGGTGTTATCGATCTAGCTACAAATAAAATCACAGGTGTAGCTTCCTCAGCTATCATCATTATCAATGAAGCAAAATGGCCAGTGTGGTTTGCTAATGGTTCCCGCGCTTTGGGAGTGAACAAACTAACAGAACGTATCAATTTGGATATTTATCCAAACCCTACAAATTCTACTTTATATATAGCCACTGACTCAAAAATGAGCTCGATAGAAGTATATGATTTAGTGGGCAAAAAAATGTATATCAATACCTACTTAGATGAAAAAAGTATAGATGTATCAATGCTTTCATCTGGTACTTACCTAGTCCAAATAGTATCCGAGAATGGGAGTGCAACTCGTAGGTTTATCAAAATGTAAATTTTTGAGTGCTGCTTATACCTTTTCATTTGAGTGATATATAAGGCTGAAACCAAATAAAAAAGGGTCGAAACAGCATTGTTGCTTCGACCCTTTAAATTTTATGCTTAATGAAGGATTAAGACGCTTTCATCTTTTTGTATGCTTCGATAAATTTCGGCACTATATCAAAAGCATCGCCTACGATACCATAGTCTGCTGCTTTGAAAAATGGAGCTTCTGGATCTGTATTGATTACAACGATTACTTTAGACTGATTTACTCCCGCTAAGTGTTGGATAGCACCAGAAATACCTACTGCGATGTACAAGTTTGGCTTCACGGTATATCCAGTCTGACCTACGTGCTCATGGTGTGGTCTCCAATCTACGTCAGATACAGGGCGCGAACATGCGGTAGCAGCTCCCATTTCTTTGGCTAACTCTTCAATCATACCCCAGTTTTCAGGACCTTTAAGTCCTCTTCCTGCCGATACTACGATGTCTGCTTCAGTAAGTGGCACTTGACCAGTCAGTTTATCTACTGATTTCACTACAGTACCAAAATCTGTATCGTTCATTGCTGGTGAAAATGCTTCTATCGTAGCAGACCCATCTCCCTTTACAGGCGATAGTGAATTTGGACTTACGGCTACGACTTTCTTGGCTGTACTTGTAGCATAAACTGCTTTTGCTTTTCCCGAAAATACATTTTTTGTAGCTGAAAGTTGGTCACTTTCAAAAGTTGGCAATTCGCCAGCTCCAGGAATATAACCTGCTTTTAATCTTACCGCCACTCTCGGTGCTAATAATTTTCCGTTTTGGTTAAATGACAGTACGACTACCGTAGCGCCTGCTGCCTCTACTGCTTCACTCACCGCTTTTGCGTAAGCTTTAGAGTCAAACGATTTGAAACGAGCGTCTGCTGCGTGCCACACTTTTTTCACTCCATAACTTCCTAATTGGCTTAACTCTTCTGCTGTTGCTTCGCCCAACACTACCGCGACTGCTTCCGTTCCTGCTTTTTCTGCTGTTTTGCTAGCATAGTATGCGGCTTCCCAAGATGCCTTTTTTACTTTACCTTCTTCTACTTCTATAAATGCTAATACTGACATATATTTATTTTATATTTATTTTAAAACGATGATTAAATAACTTTTGCTTCTTCATGCAACAATCTCACAAGTTCCTCTACATTATCTGCAGAAACGTACTTACACTCCTTCGCTTTGTCAGGTAGTATATATGAAGTGATTTTAGTCACCTGTTCAGTAGTGCTTGCAGCCACTACACTCAGCGGCTTGCTTCTAGCGCCCATGATACCTTTCATGTTTGGAATACGTGCTGCTGCCAAATCTTTAGTAGCACAAACTACTGCAGGCAAACCGATTTCTACAGTTTCTGTACCACCTTCGATATCGCGTGTTGCGGTTGCTTTAGAACCCTCTACATCAAGTTTTGAAACGAGTGCTACTGCATTACAGCCCATAAATTCAGCTATCATACCACCTACTTCAAAGCTATTGTAGTCTATAGTTTCTTTACCTGTGATTACAAGGTCGAAACCTGTTGCATTAGCGGCTATTTCAGCAGCTACTTGAAATGCATCAGTAGGATCTAAATCTACTCTGATAGCACTATCTGCACCGATAGCAAGTGCCTTACGAATAATTTGTTCGTTTTCAGCAAGACCCACATTGATTACCACAACTTCAGTAGCTTTGCCAGCCTCTTTTAGCTCTAGTGCTTTGGTGAGTGCATACCACTCATCGGTAGGGTTGATGATAAATTGAACATTGTCTGTGTTGAACTTAGAATTATTGTCAGTAAAAGCGATTTTAGATGTAGTATCTGGCACTTTACTGATAGGTACTAGGATTTTCATGTTGTTTATTTTTTAGTTTTGCGGAGCTAAAGTAGATAAAGGTTTTAAAAATACCAAACGAACGTTTGGTAAAATAGTTAATGATAAGATGGATAAAGCGTTAAGAATTTCAAAACTAGAGGAAATGAGTCTCAAACTGCCCAATGACCCCTTCCCGATGTACGCATTAGGACTAGAATATTTGGCAGAAGAAGAGTGTGATAAGGCACTGTTATTTTTTGAAAAATTGATAGCACAGCACCCAGATTACTTACCCACTTATTATCAAATGGGGATAGCTTTCGAAAAACTAAATCAAACAAAAAACGCGGAAGATGTTTATATAAAAGGCATAACGTTAGCACAGACTACTAGGGATTTTAAAACAAAAGCTGAACTCGAAGAGGCATTATCACTTCTCGATGATTAAAAATAAAAAAATGAACATATCCGAAAGAGTGATTCGCTATTGCAAAGAGGAAAACATACACCTACTCGACAAAAGAATATTGGTTGCTGTGAGTGGTGGTAAAGATTCTATGGCCTTACTTCATCTTTTAGTAGAAATGAATGCAAAAATAGGGGTAGCGCACTGCAACTTTAAACTGCGGGGTGAAGATGCTGATGAAGATGCCCTTTTTGTTGAGAAAATCGCTCACTCACTTGGCGTACCATTTTATAGCATTGCATTCGATACTAAAGCAGAGATGGGAAAGCGCAAAATAGGTGTGCAAGAGGCGGCTCGAGTACTTAGGTATGAATGGCTAGAGAAAGTTAGAAAGGAAGAGAAATACCATTATATAGCCACCGCTCACCATGCCGATGATCAAGTAGAAACAATGTTAGCTAATTTTATACGAGGTACTGGTATCAAAGGTTTGAGAGGAATGTTGCCCATTAGAAACGACATCATTCGTCCGCTTTTGCAAATAAAAAGCGATGCTATATTTACCTATCTTACTGATAAAAAAATAACCTACAGAACAGATAGCAGCAACGCTAAAACAGACTATACTCGCAATAAACTGCGGCTAGACGTAATCCCGATACTAGAGAATATAAATTCCGCATTTGTAGATACGCTTTTAGCTCAACAGCAGTTGTACCGATGGCTAGAAAAAAGCCATGACATATTCTTGGCGAAAAAAATCGATAAGATATTTATCAAAAAAAAGGACAGCACAACGATATCTATTGGGCTTTTGAAAAAAACACCTCATGCGGAATATCTGCTCTATGATTACCTCCATCCCTTTGGGTTTAATATGGACCAATGTGAGGCCATGATGGAATGTGCAAATGGCATTTCGGGTAAGCAATTTTTATCGCCAACACATCGAGTAGTAAAAGACAGACATATCTTCATTTTGTCAGAAAATAGGGATGCCCTATTCGCTCCTACCCTGCTGCCTCTATATCAAACAGGACAAATAGCATTCGGAAACCAACTCCTCATATGGCAAGAGTATGCTATAGCCGACATAGTGCTATCTGAAAAACAAAACATCGTTTTTTTAGACAAAGATAAACTGAGCGATACATTGCTATTGCGCCAATGGCTTGTAGGCGATTATTTCTATCCAATTGGTATGGGGATGAAAAAGAAAAAGGTGAGCAAGTATTTCAAAGACATCAAACTTTCGATAAAAGATAAAGAAGGGGTTTATATATTGGCCGATAGAGATAAAATTGTCTGGTTAGTAAATCATCGCCTAGATGAGCGATTCAAAATTACCCCTACGACTAAGCGTGTGCTTCGATTAGAGTTTCAAATTGGCAATAAATAAATGAGAAGTCCAGTTTACGATTCAAGCTGGTAATGACGTTCGATAACTACAACTGCTGAGTTTTTATTATAGCGCAATACCTCTATCGCAAGTTTAACGAAGTATAACTTGTGAATGGGACAAATCAACTTTTCAAACTTTGAAATCGAAAAAATTAAAAGGTATCTACCGCCACTCTATATGTAGGATCTTCCAATACATTAACGTCAATAATATCTTCTGCATTTTGTAATAACACTTTGCAGTCTGTACTTAAATGCTTTAAATGGACTTTCTTACCTACTTTGTGATAACGTTCAGTTAGTTTATTGAGTGCTTCTATAGCCGACATATCTACTACACGACTTTCTGCAAAATCAATTATCACTTCATCGGGGTCGTTTAACACATCAAATTTTTCGTTAAATGCTGTAACAGAGGCAAAAAACAATGGGCCATAAATTTCATAATGCTTTGCTCCATTGGCATCAATAGACTTTCTAGCTCTGATTCGTTTGGCATTGTCCCATGCGAAAACTAAGGCTGCAATAATAACACCGATGATAACCGCCAAAGCAAGATTATGGAGTATCACAGTGACTAGAGTAACCATGACCATCACAAAAATATCCGACTTCGGCATCTTGGTCACTATTTTCAAACTTGCCCATTCAAATGTTCCGATAGAAACCATAATCATCAAACCCGTTAATGCCGCCATAGGCACTTTTTCAATCAAATTAGAACCAAACATGACAAACACAAGCAACATCACCGAGGCTACAATCCCAGATAGTCTTGCTCGAGCACCATTCGATACATTGATCAAACTTTGGCCAATCATAGCACACCCCCCCATACCCGAAAATAAGCCCGATAAAATATTTGCTGCACCTTGTGCTACCGCTTCTTTGTTTCCTCTGCCTCGCGTTTCGGTTATTTCATCTACGATATTGAGCGTAAGTAAACTTTCTATCAATCCTACTCCTGCCACAATAGCCGCATAGGGTAAAATCAGTATAAACGTTTCTATAGTAAAGGGAATATTGGGAATATGAAAAGGAGGAAACCCGCCTTGAATAGAAGCTATATCGCCAACCGTTTTTGTTTCTACACCTAAGCAAGTAACCAAGCCAAACACTACTAGAATTGCAGTAAGTGAAGCAGGAATAGCCTTGGTGAGTTTTGGCAATCCGTATATAATCCCCATGGTAAGCAAAACCATACCAAGAAAAATATAAAGCGATGCGCCTGTCAACCAATTGCCAGATGAGTCTTTAAATTGAGTAAGCTGCGACATGAAAATGATAATCGCTAAACCATTGACAAAGCCAAAGATAACAGGATGTGGAACCAAGCGAATGAGCTTTCCTAATCGCAAAAAACCGGCCAACATTTGAATTAATCCAGCTAAGATAACGGTTGCAAAAATGTATTCTACTCCATGCGATTTGGCTAAAACTACAATTACGACCGCCACGGCACCTGTAGCACCAGAAATCATACCAGGGCGACCACCAAAAATAGAGGTAACCAAGCCCATCATAAAAGCTGCATACAAACCAGTCAAAGGAGATAAACCGGCTATTAAGGCAAATGCGACTGCCTCCGGCACGAGCGCGAGAGCTACAGTGAGCCCCGACAAAACTTCCGTTTTGTAATCTACTTGCTGCGATACATCAAAAAGGTTTAGATATTTATTCATTTCATTTTAAATTACAGTTTAGCATTATCAGACTTGAAAAGTCCAACAAAGACAAATCAAAAATTAATTTTTGGAAACTCGTTAATTCAAGGTTGAGTAACTGCTTGGAAATTATAAGTAGAGATGTCAAATGCTTTCAACGGCTGCGAAGTTAGCATTTTACCGCTTTTTGACAAGTAAAAGTGCCTAATATATTGAGATAAAATGCAGAGAATATTTTCGACATCTTGTGCTGAACAATTGTGTTCAAACAATGCTTAATATAGTTATTTTATGTATAATTGTTTTGGGAAATTAAACATGATTTATTGGCAAATATATCTGCAACTTTTATGCTTTAAATTGCCAATCAAATATCTTAAATGAAGAAACATCGATTTATAAATGTTCTGGTTCTAATACTCGTAGTCAGGTCAACATTAGGACAAATCACTCCACCTGGTATGGGGAAAGCTAAAACAGGGGCATGGGTTGCGTTTGGTTTAAAACAACAGCTAGATAATCAAAAAAAGTGGCAGTCGATGTCTTACATCGGTTTTGCACGTAAGAGCAACCTAAACAATTATGACCCGCTTTTCAAGCCGGCATTTTTCATTCTTAATCAAGAATTCTCCCACCAATTTCATAAACATTGGCAATACTCTTTAGCTGTAAGTTATCGAAGGCAATATGAATACTTTTATAAACCTCCTTATGAACCCAAAACACCAAGTTTAAAACAAGAATTTAGACTATATGGTCGATTTTCTTACTTACTGAAAACGACACGATTTAGTTTTTCATCTACATTTAGACAAGAAGTTAGAAAATTTTATTCTCCAGATTTTAAAATTGTATCTGAAGACCTACAAATACGTTCACGAATCCGATTACAATTCACCGTAAATCTAAATGCAACAAAAACGCATAGACTTATTGCTGGCTCTGAACAGCTATTTTCTATTAGTAAAGATACTAGACTCAATACTTGGACAACCTTTGACTATAGCGATAGTAGATTTTCATTTTATTATTCCTATTCATCCCAAACTCAGCCCTTTATTTTTAGCGTTGGATACATGAACGATTTAGTGGGTAAAAAAGCCCCTTTTTCTGCTCACTATTTTGGGTTTGACCTAATTTTAGAAAATCCTTTTAAACTTCATAATAGAGCAAAAACCGTTTTGTCAAAAAATTAGCGTGTATTCAATCACTTATTACCGTATTGACCATACGCTCTTGCTCTTCGTTGTGGTGAATATATTTTCATCTACAATTAAAAAAATGAGCTTCACAGTTTCATTGTAGATTACTCCTCAACTATCTTTCTACCTTTGTTCTACATAATTATAAATTTATGCCATTTTCTTCACTTGGTTTACCAAAATATCTGCTAGATGCCCTAGCTCCATATAAACTTCTTTCTCCCTACCCTATTCAAACGCAAGCTATACCCGCTATACTCAAAAAAATGGATATTTTAGGGATTGCCAAAACGGGTTCAGGTAAAACTGCTAGTTTTGTACTGCCCATACTTGCCAATCTAGAAAGTCAAACTAAGCTAAAAGACAGACACATCCCTGTGCTTG
Organism: uncultured Bacteroidota bacterium; assembly: GCA_937894725.1. Classification (GTDB taxonomy): domain Bacteria; phylum Bacteroidota; class Bacteroidia; order Chitinophagales; family LD1; genus CALAYL01. The sequence goes on along the minus strand of CALAYL010000055.1, from coordinate 106,773 downwards.
TATTGGTACCTACACGAGAGTTAGCATTGCAAGTGTATCACGTTTTTGACACGTTTAGCAAAGCACTCCCTTTTCCATGCAAAACTATGGTAGTGTATGGCGGCACTTCTGTAAATGTGCAGATGAAAAACATGAGCAATGTCAGCGTGCTCATTGCCACTCCAGGGAGATTGCTAGATCTTATCTCCTCCAATGCAGTGCATCTGGGCGAAGTGGGGACTTTTGTGATGGATGAAGCAGACAAAATGCTAAATCTTGGATTTAAAAAGGAAATAGATAAAATCATATCCATGATGCCTACAAAGAGACAAAATTTACTTTTTTCGGCTACTCTACATCCCAATATTGAAAACATTCAGCAAGTATTGCTCAATAATCCTTTGATAATTCAAATTGATTCCGAAACAAATGAGATTGAGCTCATTAATCAAACCGCCTATGCAGTGTCGCCAGAGAGAAAAGGCCCACTGTTGAGATATCTCATCGAAACTAAGAAAATGCAGCAAGTACTAGTGTTTACCTCTTCGGTTTTTCAAGCCGATGCCGTTGTCACTAAGCTAAACCACAATAATATTCAGGCAAAAGCCATTCATAGTAAGAAAAGCCAATCAGCTAGAACAGAAGCTCTAGAAGATTTTAAAGAAGGCAGGCTTATCGTTTTGGTAGCTACAGATCTTCTTTCTCGAGGTATAGACATTAAGTTTTTGCCGTATGTTATCAATTATGAGTTGCCTCGCTCACCCAAAGACTATATACATCGCATAGGTAGAACGGGGCGTGCAGAAAATCCTGGTGAAGCTATCGCGCTGGTTACACCAGATGAGCAACATCATTTTAAAGTTATTCAGAAAAAAATGAAACGATTGGTTGACCAGATAGATGCAAGCCAATTAGATTTCTAATTTTCATGAATTATAAACAAAAGTGGCATTGGGATAGAAAATGTATGAGCTTTAACATCAAGCAATAGACACTAGTGAAAAAAACGCAAAGGGCGTTGCTTATCTTAACTTAATTTTCAGCTAAAAAATTATCAATATAAGATCTGCATAGGTAAAATACTATAATAAAAACATTAACCCTACAATTAGGACAATCTGTGCAGCGAATACAATTAAACCAAATATTATTCCTCTTTTGCCTGATTGAACTAAGCTTTTGAAGCTGACTTTCAAACCTATAGCTGCCATAGCGATGGTGAGGACTATTTTTCCGATAGTTTCCATAAGTTTCAAATACGCTGGAGGGAATTGAACCACAGAACTAGCGATAGTAATCAATATAAACATCCATAAATACCACGGCAATTTGAAATGTTCTTTCCAATGCGTCACATTGTGTCTATTGACTAAAAAATTGAAAAATATCAAGCCTGGCGAAAGCAATGCTACACGTGCTAACTTGATAGTAATAGCGGCTACACCTACATCTCCATTCATAGCGTAAGCAGCACCAGCCACATTGCCCACTGAGTGCAGGCTGCCCCCGAGTATCATACCAATTTGTGTACTATCGAGAGGGAGCTCCATCAAGACTAGAGGCATGATGATCATGCCTATACTACCAAAAAGATTTACCACGGCCATTGCAATGCCCACATCTTCTTTATCTTTGCTTACAGAGGGCGCTAAAGCTGCAATAGCAGAAGATCCACAAATGGCCGTACCAAAACCCACAAGCCAACCAATAGAACCTGGACATTTTACTTTCTTAGCTAAGAAAAAAGTAAACGTAAGTATGCTAAATACTACAATAAGAACAATCAAAAAGCTGCTAAATCCTAAAACCGCTATGTGATGATAATTGATGCTAAATGCTAGAAATAAAATCGAAAGTTCTAATAACTTGCTGCTCGTAAAACCAATACCAGATTGAAAGGAAACGTCAATGGTAATAAAATTGCCGATGAGCATACCCAATAAAAATGCAAGCAAAATACCATTCAAAAAACTTGGCGTATAGACCGCAAGAAAATGAGCTGCAATACCGAGTACCGCAGCTAAAACCACCCCTTTATATTCCTTTTGTAAATTAAACATTAGGGGGTCACTATTTCACCGTTCCAATTTGATATTCCGCCCTTAAGATTATATACTTTTTTAAATCCCTTGCTTACCATATAGTTGGCTGCAGAGTTACTTCTTGCTCCACTTCTACAATATACGATATAGGTTTTTGACTTGTCAAGCGACTCTACTTTTTTAGCAAAGTCATTGCTATTGAAGTCTGCAAATAATGTAGCGCCCTTGATAATACCACTGCTTATTTCACCTGGAGTGCGTACGTCCATTACCAATGCTTTTTCGTCAGTTACGATTTTTTGAAAATCTGCTTGTGATATATGGTTCACCATGGCAGTTCCTTGATCATTATTTTGAGATTGCGCATTGCATCCCATAAATGATAATAATACGACAATAGAAAGTGTGTAAAATCCTTTGTTTGATTTCATTATTTTAATTTTTAATGTTGTTAGAAATAATTGTTGTTTTAGCAAACGAGTACTACCTATTTTATAAATTTTCTTTGATCAATCGCTCTAAATCATTGGCGGGCATCATACCCGACTGTCTCCAGCGAACTTCTCCTTTTTTAAAGATAGCAAAGGTAGGTACACCTTGCACTCTATAAGCAGCGGCTACTTGCGGGTTTTTATCTACATCTATTTTGATAATAGTGGCGGAGTCGCCTACACGCTTTTTTACATCTTCGAGTATAGGCTGCATCATTTTGCAAGGCCCACACCAAGTAGCAAAAAAGTCAACTAAAACGGGTTTTTCTGATTGTATAATTTCGTCAAATGTCATGCGGTCTCTTTTTCTTCTTTTTTAAACATAGAAAATAATAATCCTCCCATCATAGCACCATAAAGCGTGCTATTGAGCGGCTTTGAGGTGATGGCACAAGTGCCCGATGCGCAGCCTACATATCGCCAATATAGGTAGCCGGCTATAGCTCCTACTACCACCCCTACCAAAGAAAGGATATTGGTACTAACGAACTTCTTCATAGGTAATATCTTTTGTATTTGGTTCATCAAATCGACTAGTGGTAGGTCGGCTACAAGAATTCGTGCTACAACATCCCACATTTAACAAAGCAGATGCTGCAAAGAAAGAACCTATCATGGCAAACATCCATTCTTTCTCAACGTAACCTTGGTAAATAATGGCTAACCCCATACCCAGTCGAATAATTCGTATCCAATCCCAGTTAGCAAAGAGATTATTTTTCATTTTCCTTCTTTTTGATAGTACTGATACCAAATGGTAAGTATAGTGGGCAAAAGCTAATTGTTGAAGTCACTACAAATATGAGTGCTACCACCCCCAATCCAATGGCTAAAGGGCCAGATATTAGACCCGTAAAATAGAGCACTGCTATTACGAGTGCTGCTAAAACTCTTCCTGCTTTGTCGGTTGTACCTATGTTCTTTTTCATATGTTTATTTTTTTTTGATGAATAATCTTACTACTGATGCTTCTCCTTGATGATAGAGCCCTTCCAGAAGAGTGGTTTCTGTTTGGTATGCCTCTATTATTTCAAAGTTACAAAAATCTAATTTCAAACAAGCAAAATCATAGCGCAATTGCTCATCCAATGGCCCACCCGCCAGAGGATTTGAAACTTGAAAAGTGGCATGATCTTTACTAAACGCTTCCATTATTATCACACCCCCTTTTTTGAGCGCTTTTGCCAATTTTTGATGATAGATCGTTCTCGTAGCTGGAGGAAAGTGAGCAAAACATAAACCGATAGCATCAAAAGTCGCGTCTTCAAGTACAATGCTACTCATATCCTCTACCCGATAGTCAATAGTTACTTTTTGTTTTTGAGCGAGCAATATCGCCTTTTTCTTTCCTTCGCTACTATTGTCGAAGGCTACTACATCCCAACCTAAAGTGGCTGCAAATACTGCATTACGCCCCTCACCCTCTGCTGGCATAAGTATTTTCCCTACGGGCATCAAGGCAAGTTTTGATTTAAAATACTCGTTGGGAGTTTCGCCATATGCATAAGCAGTTTGGCTATATCGCTCGTTCCAAAAATCAATCATATCGTTTATTTAGCCATTGCACCATGTACATTTTGCCATGTACCTCCATTTACTACATTGTTGAAACCATTGTTGTTTAAAATGCTTTTAGCTTGTCCACTTCTAGCTCCACTACGGCAAAATACTACGATATTTTCTTTGCCCTTAAACTTGGCTAACATAGCAGGTATCTGATCTAAAGGAATATTTACAGCTCCTTTAACACTACCGCCCGAAAACTCAGCGGGTGTACGTACATCTACTAAAAATGCTCCTTTTTTTAGCGACTCTATAAGCGCTGTGTTGTCCGATGATCCGAATAATGATGATAATAATCCCATTTTTTTTTGTTTTTATAGTTATTGAAAATAATGAAAATTTAAATTGCAAGTACTTTAGTTTGGCACACAAAGTCTGTTTTAGGTGTATTTGTCGTAGCTATGGCCTTAAATCCACCAGCTACTTCAGTGAAATTTCGATAGCCTCGTGCTTGCAGAATACTAGCCGCAATCATGCTTCTATACCCGCCTGCACAGTGCATATAGAAATGCTCTTCAGGGTTGAGGTCTTTGATCCATTCATTGATAGCCGACAATGGCTTGTTGTATGCGTCTTCGACATGTTCTGCTTCATACTCGCTCTGCTTGCGAATGTCGATTACTTTGGCTTTATCTATTGCCCACTCTTTAGCAAAAAGCTCTGCTGAGATTCGATTTACACTATCTGTTTCTTTGTTTGCTTTTAACCATGTCGAAAAGCCATTTTCTAAGTGTCCTAATACATTGTCAAATCCTACACGACTCAATCGAGTTACGGACTCTTCTTCTTTACCTACATCGGTTACAAGTAGTATGGGCTGTTTTACATCGCCTATCATAGCACCAACCCATGGAGCAAAATCGCCCGTGATACCAATATTGATAGCGTTAGGTATAAAACCTGTGGCAAACTCCTCATCATTTCTTGTATCAAGAATCAAAGCAGATGTAGCTTCTGCTATTGCTTCAAATTCATTTGCAGAAAGGGCTTTCATCCCTTTACTCAATACTTTTTTAAAATCTTCGTATCCACCTTTATTCATGGCTACATTCATACCAAAATACGCGGGCGGAGGTAGCAATCCGTCTGTCACAGCCTTTACAAAATCGGCTTTCGTAGCTTGATTGAGAGCATAGTTTACTTTTTTCTGATTGCCCAAGGTATCTTGTGTGATATTCATCATATTTTTGCCACAAGCCGAGCCTGCTCCATGTGCTGGATACACTATAATATCGTCTGCTAAGGGGATTATTTTGGTGTAAATACTTTCATACAATAATCCAGCAAGCTCTTCTTGTGTCATACTAGCCGCTTTTTGTGCCAAATCAGGACGACCCACATCGCCAAGGAATAAAGTATCACCACTAAAAAGGGCAACATCTTTTCCATTTTCATCTATGAGTAAAATTGACATACTCTCTAATGTATGTCCAGGAGTGTGTAATACCTTTAAGTTAACTTTTCCGAGTTTCAACACCTGATTATCTTCTGCTATCAAAGCATCAAAACTAGGTTTGGCAGTAGGGCCAAATACAATAGCGGCTCCTGTCTCTTTGCTCAAATCAAGATGACCACTCACAAAGTCTGCATGAAAATGCGTTTCTAAAATGTACTTCAACTTTACTCCATCTTTTTCAATTTTAGCCATATATGGAGCAGTTTCACGCAACGGATCTATAATTGCGGCTTCGCCATCAGATACAATATAGTAAGCTCCTTGAGCTAAACATCCAGTATAAATTTGTTCTATTTTCATTTTGTATGATTTATGATGTAAAAGTAGGTAGCTAAAAATCGAAACACGGTTACTTTAGTTACACAAGGATTTATTTTATCAAAATTTCACGAATAAGAATATAAATCCCCATCAAGAGTACAAACCAACCAAATGCTGGCTTCAGTTTTTTACTATCGATAAAAGAAGACAAATAGCTGCCTATCAATATACCTATGATGGCGATAGTCGTAACAATAAGAATAAGTGGCCACTGCATCACGGTATCGTGTAGCGAAAAAGCAAATCCACTAAGCGAATTAGCTGAAATGATAACAAGAGATGTGCCAATCGCATGCTTGATAGGTAGTTTTAAAAAACTGACTAGCGTAGGGATGATCAAAAATCCTCCTCCTGCTCCTACAAGTCCTGTAAGCACCCCTATCAGTATGCCTTCAATGATGAGCCATCCTATATTACCCACACTTTTAGTTTTATCAAAGGAAACTTCCTTCGATTTTTTAATCATGCTGATAGACGCAAAAAGCATTAGCACCGCAAAAAGTAGCATCAATAATGCACTTTTAGTAAGTACAAAATTGCCAATAGTGAATAGCACGCTTGGAATGGCAGGCAAAATATATTGACGTGTCAGAAAGACAGACACAATTGAAGAAAGACCAAATATGAGTGCTATTTTAAAAACGACAAGTCCTTTTTTAAAATAGGAAATAGAGCCGATTAAGCTTGTGCTACCCACTACAAACAAAGAGTAGGTAGTAGCTAAAACGGCATCTATATCAAAAAGATACACAAGCACTGGAACGGTAAGAATACTACCGCCTCCACCTATCAAACCAAGTGAGATACCTATTAAAAGAGACGCTATATAACCTGCTATTTCCACATTGCCATTTGTGATGGCAAAAATAAGCAGCTAAGCTGCTAAACTCTGCTACTTATGTTACAGAAGCGTGATTTTGTTTCGCCCGAGTTGTACGACTCCATTGTCTTCCAATTGTTTCAATAATCTTGAGACTACTACTCTTGCGGTAGCCAACTCTTGTGCTAGCTGCTCGTGTGTGATTTGGATAGTATTGCTGTCTGTCAATTCCTGTTTCTTTTTGAGTAAATCGAGTAAACGCTCATCTACCTTTTTAAATGCAATCGCATTAATGACATCGAGAAGCTCTTCAAATCGCTTGTGATAAAGTCGGAAAATAAAATCGAGCCATTGTGGATATTCTTTGATTAAAATAGCCACTTTTTCTAAGGGCAAAAACAAAATTTCGGCATCTTCTTCTACCTCCGCTTTTACCTTGCTTGTTTCATTATGCAGCCCACCTAGAAATGACATGATACAACTCTCCCCTGCTTTGATGTAATACAGCAATATTTCACGACCATCATCTTCTGTTCGCACTACTTTGATACTCCCTTTCATCACCAAAGGAATGGATCGAATAGGAGAATTTTCGTTTAAAAGCAAACTACCCGCAGCATAGTTTTTCTGAATACTATACGCATATAATTTTGCTATCAACTCAGGCGAAGATTTGAAAGCCGCTATTTCATCAAGATTATCCATGCCTTAAATATATGATTTTGAAATAAGAAGTATATTAATGCCATTAAATATATACAGTCTCATTTACTTTCATAAAATTTCAACTTGCTATCAGCCTTCATCGCTTTATAAATTCGATTTTAAAATCCATTTTCTCTTAACTTCATAACTCAAAGCCCTTTTTCATGCTAATTTTCATCAAAAAATGAATAATTTGCAATCATTAAATAAACCTTTACTCAAGCCAATATTAGAGTAGGAAAAGTACCAAGCTTTTCATTATAGATATCTCCATTAGAAAACAAAAAACGCCTTGTATATCAATGATATACAAGGCGCGCGTGTGATCCCGACAGGATTCGAACCTGTGACCCACAGATTAGAAATCTGTTGCTCTATCCAGCTGAGCTACGGGACCCTACTCTGAGTAGATGGGTGCGAATATAATACTCTTTCAAAATTTACGAAGATTATTTTTTATTTTGTTGCATGTCTTTAAAAATAGCTGAAAGTTGGCAACTGAGATTAAAGTCCGAATTTGAAAAGCCTTACTTCAAGTCGATTAAGCTGGCTATTCTCAACGAGAAAGCAAAAGGCAAAATAGTCTATCCCCCCAGCCAGTTTATTTTCAACGCTTTTGATAGCACCCCTTTTGAGTCGGTAAAGGTGGTAATATTGGGACAAGACCCCTATCATGGAGTGGGACAAGCCATGGGGCTTTCTTTTTCTGTCCCTAATGGAATAGCAATTCCCCCTTCACTCCAAAATATATTTAAAGAGTTGCAGTCTGATATTCCTGATTTTTCAATACCAAAAAATGGTGACCTCTCCCACTGGGCTTCACAAGGGGTACTGCTGCTCAATGCTTTTTTAACGGTAAACAAAAGCGAACCAGCATCACATCAAAAATTTGGTTGGGAAACCTTCACTGACGAAGTGATTCGTTCCATCTCTGCCCAACTCGATAGTGTGGTATTTTTGCTCTGGGGCAATTTTGCGCAGCAAAAAGAATCCCTGATTGATACTCGCAAGCATCTCATTTTGAAAGCACCCCACCCCTCTCCCTTTTCTGCACACAAAGGCTTTTTGGGATGCCAGCATTTTTCTAAAACAAACGATTATCTAAAGGCGCATGGCAAAACATGTATTGATTGGTAATCATATCTTAAAAAAATATAATTGAAACCTACACACTTGACTTTGGCTAATTGAATAAGTAGCTTAGAATATTACTAACACAAAAATCAATATTCATGGGAAAATTTGAAACATTTAAAAGTGAAAAATCAGGCGAATTTTATTTTAATCTCAAAGCTGGCAATGGTCAAGTAATACTCTCTAGCGAAGGTTACACTACGGCCGCATCTAGAGACAATGGCATAGCTTCTGTAAAGAAAAACAGTGCAGACGATGCTCGTTTTGATAGAAAGGAGGCTAAAAATGGACAATTCTACTTCAATCTTACAGCTACCAATGGACAAATCATAGGTAAAAGCGAAATGTACACTACTACCGCAGCGCGCGACAATGGTATAGAATCTGTAAAGAAAAATGCTCCAGAAGCGGAAAGTGCTGAAAGAGCGTAATTGCTATTTTAAATAATTGACTATCGGGCTATTTCACATTATTGGGATAGCCCGTTTTTATTGATGTCATTTGAGTTTGGTAAGTACAGAAAATCCTGCCCGTTTTACGGTAGGCCAGTAGCCTTTTTCGAGTGTAGCATGCGTATAGTAACCCCTTGATTTAAGCAGTTGGTGCATTGTAGGAAAGTTGTACGATGGCACTCCCATACACAAATGATGTTCTGAATGATAGTTTACATGATGAGGGGCAAATAAAATTTGCTCAATGAAATTTGCATATGTAGTACGGCTATTTTGATATGGGTTATGCTGATCAGGGATAAGACTATGCTCCGCTATTGAGCGCACACGAAGCGAAAACTGATGAGTAGTCAACAATGCCCCAAACCACAAAAGCAGCAGCCAAGACTGTCCAATCAATACAAAGAAGGAAACAAAAATAATATAGAAAGCAATAGGTCCACGAAGGTTTTTAAAAGACGAAACAATACGTTCTTTAGTCCAAGCTAGCTTGAGGCGCGTGATAGTACCGGCCAGATTGTAGCGAATCACTCCTAAGTGCATCACGAAAAGTGCGAAATAACCTTTGATACCTGTAGTTCCTGATAAATCGCGTAAAAATTTGCGCAGCATACTGTTACGATAGGTAGGATAACCTTTCACAAGAGGCAAATCGGGGTCGTGGTCGAGGCCAGTATATAGATGGTGCTCTCTGTGATATGGCTTATATTGCGCCAGATTTTGGAAGAGTGGATATGCTCCAAACCAATTTCCAAAAAAAGTGTTGAGCCCTCGAGTTTTGAAAACCGAATCGTGTGAACAGTCGTGCATGATAATAGCACAACCTAGCTGCTTACCTCCTAGTATAAACAATGAAATAATGTAAGACAAAGGATTTGGGAAAACCGCAGATAATAAAAATGCAAAAGTAATCCAACCCCAAGTAATAGCTATCTCAAATAAGCCTCGCCAATCAGATTTCTCCATCAAGCTTGCTATTTCGTCTTTTGTAAGATATTGACGAAGTGTTTGGTTATAAAATGCTAAGTGGTTTTCAAGCATCTGCTTAGTCTAATACTAAAATTTTATCTTGTGCCAAAATACTGATTTGTGCGGATGTATCCTAAATATTTTTTGTTCATATTCCTTTGTACTACACCTTCATGGTTGTTTTCGCAGGTAGATACGACCGATTGTAATGCGCTCAATGAAATTGTCAGAATGGTAAGTACTAAAAAGATTAGAGAAAGTGATGGAAATATACTTGACTCTACTGCTACACAAAAAAACTATGTACTCAAATACCATTTAGTAGATTTAGATGATGTAGAAGAGCTCAGCACTACGCAATATTCAACCTCCAGTAAAGTGTCCCATATCGAGCGCTTCTTTGCTCATGAAAACCTAGCTACTCAACTCGCTTTTTTTGAAAAAAAAGTACAACAAATAAGCCAATGCATTCCAGAATGGGATAAGACGACTCTCCAAGACAGATCGGGCAAAAAAGGCTATTTGTATAAGGTGCTTTTTACTAACTTTGAGGATGAAACGACTGTCTCGATTCAGTTTTTAGAAATAAACAACACACTTTACACTACTCAACTTCAAATCTTTAATTAAATTACTAAAATGAATACACAAACTGACTACTTAAACAATCACAAAGAACGATTTTTATCCGAACTCATCGACCTACTAAAAATACCTTCTATCAGTGCAGATAAAGCCTACAGTGCCGATGTTTTTAAGGCTGCAGACTTTATAAAAGAAAAACTACTATCGGCTGGAGCTGACCAAGTGGAGGTGTGTGATACAGCTGGATTCCCGGTAGTGTATGGCGAAAAAATCATTGACGTAAACTTACCAACAGTACTATGTTACGGACACTATGATGTGCAACCTGCCGACCCAATCGATTTGTGGCACTCTCCACCTTTTGAACCAGTGATAAAAGATGGCAAAATCTATGCCCGTGGTAGTGCGGATGACAAAGGGCAAATGTATATGCACATCAAGGCTTTTGAAATGATGATGGCGACCAATACCCTCCCATGTAACATCAAATTTATGATTGAAGGTGAAGAAGAAGTGGGTTCTTCAAATCTTGAATTTTTTGTAAAAGCAAATACCGCCCGTTTAAAATGTGATGTGGTATTAATTTCAGACACTTCGATGATATCGAATGAGCATCCATCAATCACAACCGGTTTGCGAGGATTGAGCTATGTTGAAGTGGAAGTCACTGGCCCAAATAGAGATCTACACAGTGGGGTATATGGTGGTGCAGTTGCCAATCCCATAAATGTGTTGTGCGATATGATAGCATCTCTCCATGACGAAAACCGAAAGGTAACCATCCCTGGTTTTTATGATGATGTGCAAGCGGTAGCTGCCGAGGAGCGCGAAGCTACTGCCAAAGCGCCTTTTAGTTTAGAAGATTACAAAACGGACTTGTCGGTAGGCGATGTGATGGGCGAAAAGGATTATAGCACATTAGAACGAGTTTCTATCCGACCTACACTCGATGTCAATGGCATTTGGGGTGGCTATATAGGTGAGGGGGCAAAGACGGTATTGCCGTCAAAAGCATTTGCTAAAATAAGTATGCGCTTAGTGCCCAATCAAAAACATGAAAAAATAACGGAGTTGTTTAAAACGCATTTTGAACGTATCGCTCCAGCTTCTGTAAAAGTAAAAGTAACTCCTCACCACGGTGGCGAAGCCGCAGTGACTCCCATCGACTCTAAAGCCTACAAAGCGGCCGAAAAAGCAATTGAAACTACCTATGGTAAATTGCCTATTCCTTTGCGAACAGGAGGCAGCATTCCTATCGTTACAATGTTTGAACGTGTGCTTGGTACTACCTCTGTTTTATTAGGCTTTGGTCTAGATTCAGATGCCATACACTCTCCTAATGAACATTATGGCTTGTTTAATTTTTATAAAGGAATAGAGACTATTCCGCACTTTTTTTCTTACTTTTCTAAAAAATAATCAACATGGGGAAAGCAATAGCCGATATGATTGTAAAAATCATCAAGTCAATAGTAGATGCCGTATCAGGAACAAAAGACGCAGCACAAGGAAAAAAATAAGTAGTCATACAAAGGCTAAAATCGTGTATTCCATCGTTTGTACCTCGACTTTGTCTCCTGCTTTTCTACCTCTCAACGCTAATGATACAGGTGATTCTACAGATATGGCATAAATGCCATTCTCTATTTTCCCGTAGCCAATACTAATATAAAAAACAGCATTGTTAGTGGTTACTAAACTTCCTCTACCTATTACTGTTGATTTTTCAAAAGGGTCGATTTGTTGTAAGATAGTAAGGTCAGATTTGAGTAGGTTGAGCTGACTTTCAATTTTATCAATTTCTGTTTGAGTTAATGCCCTGCTTGTTTCGTGTTTGTCGCCTGCTGTACTTTTGGTTTCTTGATTTCGGGCTTCTATCAGCATTTTTTGTGATTGAGTTGCTACTGCTATTTTAGTAGTAATAAGCAACACCAACCTTTCGTGAAGCGAATATTTGTCTATGTTCACTTTTTTACGATTTGGTATGAGGTCTAAAAATAACCGTACCAGACTCCTCACAGAGTAGTTTTCTTTGCTCATTAAGCACTTTGAGTTTTTTCATCAACTCAAACTGAATGTCAAACTCTTGCTCTTCTGACAAAGCTTTCTGTGCCTTTTTTATTTCTTCAAAAATTTTAAACTGCTTGAAACGAAGCACCGCTGATTCAATATCTTTTGATAAGGTCATTTCCTTATCTGGAACTACTACCTGAAATTTCTGCTGCCAACCAGGGCTCAACTCATGGGGTGAGGTCAGCAACTCAAAAGCAACGTGAGATACCTGCGGGTCGATGTGCTGCAAGTACTCCGATGGAGAAAGCGGTTTTTCCAGGTTTTTTAAAAACTCAAATACATACTTATACGAAGTTTCAAATGGTTCGTCATGCAACTCTTCCAATATGAATTTCACTACCGACATTTCCTCCTCACCAATCAAGAGCATTTTATCGCCACTTTCGAGCAAAATACGCACTATATCTCGTTCATAATATGCTAAGGAATCTACACCCACTACAGGCTCTTGACTATTGGCTTGTTTTTCAACTTCTTGAGCTATAGCCCCTTGTATATCCTGTGTATCGTTCGATATTGTTCTACGTTCTTGCTCTGCTTTTTTTCTTCGCTCCTTGTTTACCTCTATTATCAAAATCTGCTCCTCCATATCCATCATTTGCGAGCAAGATTTGATATATACCGAGCGTTGAATACTGTCTGGTATTTTTGCAATAGAACTTACAATATCCTTGATAAGTTCCGCCTTTTTGATAGGGTCATCTTTGGTTTCTTCGGCAAAGAGTGAAGTTTTAAAAAGGATTAGGTCCTTTTTGTTTTTGGATATAAACTCTTCAAAAGCCGTGATACCCACTTTCTTAACAAATGAATCTGGGTCTTCGCTATCAGGAAAAATCACAACACGTACATTCATGCCTTCTTCAAGTATGAGGTCTGTTCCTCTAAGAGCGGCTTTGATACCTGCGCTGTCGCCATCGTAGAGCAATGTAATATTGTTCGTAAAGCGTTTAATAAGACGAATCTGATCGTGAGTGAGAGCCGTACCCGAAGAGGCTACTACATTTTCAATTTCATTTTGGGCCAGCGAAATCACATCGGTATATCCCTCCACCAAATAGCATTCATCTTTTTTGCGAATGCTATTTTTTGCCTGATAAATACCATAGACTATTTTGCTCTTAATATAGACCTCAGATTCGGGTGTGTTAATATACTTAGGCGATTTTTCATCCTTTTTTAATATTCTACCACCGAATGCAATCACTTTTCCCATCAAATTATGGATAGGAATCATGGCTCTATTTCTAAAAAAATCAAGATGATAATTTTCGCGAATAGACGTTAAACCCGCCTTTTCGAGTACCTCCAATTGATAACCACTTTCGACAGCATGGTCACTAAACGTACGCATACCATCGGGCGCAAAACCGAGTTGAAACTTTTCGATAGTAGCATTGCTAAATCCGCGTTCTTTAAAGTAACCTAACCCTATTTTGCCCTCATCCGTTTCGAGCATATATTTAGTATAATATCGCTGCGCAAAAGCATTGGCTATTAATATACTCTCTTGTGTCGAGTGTTTGATTTCGTCTTCTTTACGTTGTTCCTGACTCACATAGTCTTCCTCTATGGTCACATGGTATTTTTGCGCCAAATATTTGAGTGCTTCTACATACGAAAGCTGCTGAGCTTCCATCAAAAAGTTGATTGAATTGCCCCCTTTGCCACATCCAAAACACTTATAGATATTTCGAGATACTGAAACATTGAATGAAGGAGTCTTCTCATTATGAAACGGACACAGACCCAGCAACGATGAGCCACGTTTTTTGAGTGCCACAAAATCGCCTACCACCTCCTCTATCTTGGCCTGGTCAATGATATTTTGTATGGTGTTTTTAGTTATCATTTGGGATGCAAATGTAATCTAATTCTATATTCAACGATGTATTTTAAAAAGTGTAAAAACCACTTTGATATGACAAACGGTTAAAAAAATTCGAAATTAAACAACTATGTTTATCATTCTAATTGTAAAATGAAATTAGTAATAATAAGTTTTTGGCTATTTATCTATTCTTTTGGTATAGTATGCTTGCCATTAGGTGATTTTTCGTTACTCAAAGATTTGCCTGCTATGTATCAACATTGTAAAGCTACAGAAGATCCAGGCTTAGGTGTCTTAGAATTTTTAGTTGAACATGTTTCAGGTGTTGGTCAAATTATGGAAGGCATAGAACACGAAAATGAGCTCGATGAAGATGGAGATAAGCCTCATGCTCCTATTTATCCTACTCCTACTGTTACCTACATCTATTATACTACCCCTTTTTTCACAGCTCCAAAAGCCTCGAAAATCTTGCCTATTTGTAATGAGTTTCCGATCTACAAAAAAGCTATATATACATTAGCTATTAATACTTCTGTATTTCGCCCACCGATAGCGTAGTTGTTTCATTACCAAAACGATTCCCCTTTTGGGATACGTCCTACATTTTTTTAAACAACTTAATTTTTTTCAAATGAAAACTATCATTGTAGTGTGGCTATGTGCCATGCTTTCTATACTTACTACACAAGCGCAAAAAACAAATAGCTTGAAAGTACCAGCTAACGTGTTGTCTAGTTTCCAATCAAAATTCCCATCAGCTAAAGTAGTAAAATGGGAAAAGGAATGCAATTCAGAATACGAAGCTAATTTCACAATCAATCAAAAATCAACCTCTGCCAATTTTGACCTTGCGGGCAGATGGGTCGAAACAGAAACAGCGATAACTACCACTACTTTGCCAGCACTCGTTTTAGCTATGTTAAAAAACAACTATACAGATTTTAAAATTAAAGCAGCATATGAGATAGAGAGCATAAAAAACGGCCCTACCTTTGAAGTTGAAATAGAAAAAAGCGAAACTGCTTTTGAACTTTTATTGACACCCGAAGGCAAGGTATTGAACAAAACAACAGAGAAATAATTTGCTGTCTTCTATTGAGTAGCCACGGAGTGGCTACTCAATATTTTTTTATCAACTTAAATTTTAGCAATGAAAAAGATTCCCGCTATCACTGCCCTATTTTGGGTGATGAAAATCTGCGCTACCACCTTGGGTGAAACCGCAGGAGATTTACTTTCTATGACGCTGAATGTAGGTTATGCTGTAAGCTCACTTATACTTTTAGGTGGTTTTGTAGTCACCTTAGTATCACAACTATATTCAAAAAAATACAACCCCGTTATTTATTGGTTTGTGATACTCTCTACTAGTACAGCGGGCACCACGCTCTCCGATTTTATGGATAGAACGCTAGGACTAGGTTATGCTTTAGGAAGCATACTTCTTTTTACGCTGCTAAGTAGTATCCTTTTTATTTGGAAACAAAGTGAAAAATCACTCGCTGTCACTAACATAATGACCAGAAAGAGCGAACTCTTTTATTGGGCGGCCATCCTAGTTTCAAATACGCTGGGTACGGCTTTGGGTGATTACTTAGCCGATAGCTCAGGTCTGGGCTTTAGCGGTGGAGCCATTTTGGTAGGGAGCTTGATTAGTATTACGATAGTACTCTATTACTTCACCGAAGTATCGCATGTATTACTCTTTTGGATAGCTTTTGTTTTAACTCGTCCATTTGGTGCTACATTCGGAGATTTACTTACTAAAACTCAGGAGAATGGGGGCTTCAACTTAGGCACCAAAGGTTCGTCATTAGTGCTTTTTAGCATCCTTCTTGTATTAATAATTTATGAAAAAAAGTTGTATAAAAAAACGATTCTATAAAATCAACTCAATGAAAAAAATAAATGTAAAAGTCGTATCGTTCATATTTTGGGTCGCCTTTAGTATTGGAGTCAATGCCCAAACCAGAAACGTATCCGTATCTGGAACTATACTCGACAAAACCACCAAATCACCACTCCCATATGTAAACATCATTTTGAAAACTGAAAGGGATAGCACATTTCTGACGGGTACAGTGAGCAACGAAGAAGGCAGATTTACACTACCCAATGTAAAGCCAGGAAGTTATTTACTCAACGTTTCTTACCTTGGTTATACTGATAAACTGCAATCACTTTTCGTAGGTACACTCTCTGAATTTATGGAAATACCGACCATCGAACTTAATGAAAGTGTAGAAGCACTCAGTGAAGTTACTATCACGGCCAAGCAAGACGCAATAAATAGCAAGATGGACAAAAAGGTATTTTCGGTTGAAGACAATGTTAGTCAAAACGGTGGCTCTGTGCTACAATCTATGCAAAACCTTCCTGGAGTAACAGTTCAAGACGGTAAAGTATCCTTGCGAGGGAGTGATAAAATCACCGTATTGATAGATGGGAAGCAAACCTCACTAACGGGTATGGGCAGCCAATCGGGCTTAGACAATATACCGGCTTCGGCTATCGAAAAAATCGAAATCATAAATAATCCATCAGCTAAATATGATGCTAATGGAAATGCAGGTATTATCAATATCATTTACAAAAAAAACAAACAAGAGGGATTTAATGGAAAGGTAGGGCTAACTGGCGGTTTAGGTTCTCTATGGATCAGAAAAGGCAACCTACCCGACATACGACCTCAATATCAATTTACCCCCAAAGTCAACCCATCCTTATCTCTAAATTATCGAAAAAACAAAGTGAATGTATTTTTTCAAGGTGATTATCTGTACACCCAAACATTGAACAAAAATGAGTTTACAACTAGAACCTATGCTAACGGTACTGTCATTCAACAACAACTCAAACGCAATCGCAACACCCATTTTGCAACCATAAAAACAGGCGTGGACTGGAATCTCAATGATCATAATATGCTCTCTATTTCAGGAATGTATGGTTTAGAAAAAATCATAGACCATGGCGATGAGCCATTTTTCAATGGTGATTTATCTTCGAAAATGCGATTATGGCAATTTTTAGAAGATGAGCTGAAAACTACCGCTATGGGAGCTGTGGCATATCAACACAAATTCAAGCAGCCAGGACATTTTTTAAATACTGGTTTTAACTATACTTTTCATAGAGAAAATGAAAAATACTTTTTCAATAATATCCTCCCCACCTTCACAGGCAAAGATGCGTTTAAGTTGATTTCAGATGAGCATGTGGCTGATTTTAATATCGATTACTCAAAACCTCTCAAATATGGCAGGATAGAGGCTGGCATTAAATTTCGCTATCGACAGATTCCGACCAATATGCAGTTTATACCTGGATTGAATTCACCATTGGACAGTAATGCTGGTAGCCCTGCGACATACAATGAGATTATACCTGCGGTATATGGAAACTATATTTTTGAAAGTAAAAAGCTAGAGGTCGAGTTGGGGCTGCGAATCGAATATGTAAATATAAAATACGAAGTGGGGTCAAATCATCCTACTTACAAAACAAGTGGTTACAATTACACTCAACCGTTCCCAAATGTACGTCTAGGCTACAAAATCAACGATAAAAACAAACTTACGTTTTTCTATAACCGCAGAGTGGATAGACCTAATGAAGTTGATATTCGAATTTTTCCGAAATATGATGATGCCGAAATTATAAAAGTAGGAAATCCCTCGCTTAGACCGCAGTTTACACATCTCATAGAACTAGGTTATAAAACAAGTTGGAAAACGGGCTATTTCTTTGTGGCAGGCTATGCTCGTTTGGCAAATGGTACGATAACGCGTATAGCGAGTACAGTACCTGGAAACACCTTGATTTATTCACTATTTCAAAATGCAAAGCGAAGCTACAACTCAGGACTAGAAGTCGTTATTTCTCACGATGCTGCCAAGTGGTTTACCTATAACATTAATCTCAACGGTTATTACAATATGATAGATTCATTTTCGGTGGTAAACCTCTACCCTATTACCAATATCTTTATCGCGGCTCGACAGCAGATTTTTTCGGGCAATTTAAAATTGAATACCCTATTTCATCTCCCTAAAAAGTTCGACTTTCAAGTTACCTTCATATATTTAGCACCCGACATTATACCTCAGGGCAAAATTGCACAGCGATTTTCGCTAGATTTAGGCATCAAAAAGTCGATCCAAAATGGAAAGGGGGAGCTATTTTTAAACGCAACAGATTTAGCGAATACAATGATTATAAAAAAGCAAATTCAAGGAAAAGACGTTAAATTTACATCTACCGATTATTACGAAACTCAAGTGATTCGGCTTGGTTATACTTATAAATTCTAATAATATGTGGTCAATTTATGCCTTGCTCTCCGCTCTCTTCGCCTCGCTTACCGCTATTTTTGTAAAACTTGGCGTAACAAATATCAATTCAAATCTTGCTACCGCCATTCGCACCGTGGTGATTTTGATTTTAGTGTGGTCGATTGTTTTGGTAAAGGGTGAAGCGCAAGGCATTTTTTCACTCTCCCGTCAAACAATTTTCTTTCTTGTTGTTTCTGGTATTGCTACAGGGCTGTCGTGGTTGTTTTATTTTAAAGCTATTCAAATAGGCAATGTATCGCAGGTGGCTGTAGTCGATAAACTAAGTGTGGGGCTAACTGTGATACTTGCAGGAGTGTTTTTAGGCGAAACTATGACTATCAAAACCGTGATAGGAGCAGCTTTAGTAATAGCAGGCAGTTTGGTGATGATAATGAAATAAACTACTTTGGCTTTGATTAAACCCAAATTTAAAAAAATGGCAAAGCAAAAACTACCTTATACAAAAATAGCATCTTTCAAAACAGAAGAACTATCCGAAAATAGCTATCATATTTTTGTGAAAGTAAAAGTGAATGAAAGCAATGCGCTTTTTATAATCGATACGGGCGCATCGGGTACAGTGATTGATCAGCCGTTTTATCTTCAGAAACTCAAATCACGTCAAAAAACGATAGATCAAGAAGTGCGTGGACTCAATTCGATTCAATATCAAGTTCAAATAGGCAAACTCAAAACCTTGACCTTTGGCAAAGAAGTGATTAAAAATGCGACTGTGTCGTGCATCGATTTAGCGCATATCAACGAAGCATATAAGTCAAAAGGGCTCAAAATAAAGATACACGGTATTTTGGGTAGCGATATTCTCAAACAACATGGCTGGTTGATTGATTATAAAAATGGACTTATTGGTAAGTGGTAAAGCTTTTTATACATTAAATCTAAAGTGCATAATGTCGCCATCTTGCACAATGTATTCTTTTCCTTCTAGCCTTAATCTACCTGCTTCTCTACAAGCAGCTTCAGATTTATATTTTACATAATCTTCGTAGCTAGTCACCTCTGCTCGGATAAATCCTCGCTCAAAATCGCTATGTATCACCCCAGCAGCTTGTGGTGCTTTCATACCTTTGGTAATAGTCCAAGCTCTTACTTCTTTTTCGCCAGCAGTAAAGTAAGTGTAAAGTCCAAGCAATCCATATGCGGCATGTGTCAGTTTGCCCAAACCAGACTCGGTCAATCCATAATCTGACAAAAATGCCATTCTATCTTCTAAGCTTTCCAATTGGGCTATTTCAGATTCTATAGCAGCCGATACGATTACGATTTCGGCATTTTCACTTGCTATGGCTTTTCGCAGTTGCTCTACAAAATCATTGCCCGCAGTTACCGACTTTTCATCTACGTTACATACATAGATTACAGGCTTTGCAGTAAGTAGTTGGAGATCTTCTACAAATCGCTCATCACCTTCATTGATAGGTGCCGAACGAGCCGAAAGCCCCTTTTCAAGATGCGCCTTGTATAATTCTAACACCTCGATAGTTTTCATCGATTCTTTATCGTTTGACTTAGCCAACTTTTGCGATTTCTGTATTTTTTTATCTACAGACTCGAGGTCTTTTAGTTGGAGCTCAGTATCGATTACTTCTTTGTCTCTCACTGGATTTACAGTACCGTCCACATGTATTACATTCGGATCTTCGAAGCAGCGTACTACATGCACTATCGCATCTACTGAGCGGATATTGCCCAAAAACTGGTTGCCCAAACCTTCGCCTTTGCTTGCCCCCTTCACCAGTCCAGCTATATCGACAAATTCTATAGTTGTAGGCAATACTCGCTGTGGCTTAACAAGGCTTTCTAGCATATTCAATCTAGGGTCTGGTACGGTGACTATTCCTATGTTTGGATCTATTGTACAAAACGGAAAATTTGCCGCTTGTGCCTTTCCTGAACTGATAGCATTAAACAAAGTTGATTTTCCCACATTCGGCAATCCTACTATTCCACACTGTAATCCCATTTTTCTTATTTTTTGAGTTGCAAAACAAAGATATAACTACAATAAAACAAACAAACCCACCAAATTGGTGGGTTTATTACATATTTTTGAATCGCGCTGTTTAAAAACGCCAAGGCATTGGTTGCTTTTTGGCTGTTTTAACAGGTGTCGTTTGTATAGTCTTATTTGCCTTATTTGATTGAATTACAGTAATCTCGTCATTTGTAGGCACTTTTTTATTTAAAAGCTTGAGTGAATAAACAGGGATATTGCTCTCTAGAAGATTAAACTCTGTAATTGTCGGTTCTTTATTTTCAGCGATTGGCTCAGCAATTTTAGTATCAATCAATTTAGTAGCTAATTCTGCTGTAGATATAGGCTGCTCAGCAATTTTAGTTTTTTGAGGAGCTATATTGGAAGCCATTTTCGTATTTACAAACGCAGGAGTAGTCGCTTTGATATCAGTTGAATTGGACGTTGCATTGGCGATATCCATGGTTCTGGCTGGAATCAATGTAGTAGCCATCTCTGGTTGTGTCACTGGAGTGTGTTTTAAATAGGAAACTGTACCCAAAGAAAACAAGCCAATAAAAACAGCTGCAATACGGAGTATTCGAGCATAATTGAAAGAAGAGGCCGTAGCTGCCTCTACCATTGTCTCTTGGTCAAGTCTATCCGAGATAGTATGCCAAAACCCAGGAGGTGGCTGCATATCAAAGTCAGCCAACTGGTCTTTTATATGTTTGTCAAATTTTTCCATGCTCTTTTAGCTATTAGTTATTTGTAATTGTGTTTTACTCTTAATATTCATCATTGTTTCAATTTTCTTTTGCAAAATGTGTCGTGCACGAGCTAATTGCGACTTTGAAGTACCTTCGGATATATTTAGCATCTCGGCTATGTCCTTGTGGGCGTATCCTTCTACCACATAGAGGTTAAACACGGTTCTATATCCTTCAGATAAGGTTTGTACGATTCCCATAATGTCTTCCGCCATGAGTTTTTGAAGTGCTGATTCGCAGCAGGTTTCTGTCAGATTGAGTTCTGCGTCTTGCACCACATACATATTCGACTTTTTTCGAAGCTGCTCTAGGGCTACATTTACAAATACTCTCCTCACCCACCCTTCAAATGATCCAGTGCCTTTAAACTGACCTATGTACTTAAATACCTTTATGAATCCTTCTTGCAAAATATCTTGTGCTTGAAAAGATTCCGATGCGTAGCGCATACATACTCCATACATCTTGCCCGAAAGCTGCTTATAAAGCAACTCTTGATACTTTCTATCGCCAGCTATGCAGCCTTCGATAATCTGTTGTTCTGTATATGTGTTGGTGGTGCTACTCATATAGTTCGTTTATTTCATAACGTTATTTTAGGATATTTTAGTTTATTAAATGTACAATAAATTTTTGAAATGCTTTTTTTCTATGGCTAAAAATATTTTTTTGGTCAAGTGTCATTTCTGCAAAAGTAAGCTCACTTCCATCTGGGATAAAAATCGGGTCATAACCAAATCCCCTTTCTCCTCTAGATGCTAAGGCTATTTTTCCTTCACAAATACCTTCAAATTGAAAGTAGGCTCTACCATCAAAAAAAATAAGAACGGTTACGAAACGGGCTACACGGTTTTCGTGAGGCTTCATTTTATCTAAGACGAGCGAAAGGTTGTCTTGGTTGCATCCTTTTGAGAAAGCGTAGCGAGCGGTGAGCACTCCAGGCTCTCCACCTAAGGCTTCTATCTCTAGACCAGTATCTTCTGCAAAGCAAGCAATACCCATATTTTCTCCTATCGCTTGTGCTTTCAAAAGTGCATTTCCAGCAATAGTATCAGCCGTTTCTTCAATTTCTTCATTAAATCCAATTTCACTTGGCATCATCAATTCAAACCCCGTTGGCAAAAGCGAGTTTATTTCAAAAACTTTGTTTTTATTAGAAGTTACAAAGACAAGTTTTATATTGCTTTTTGTTTTAAAAATGCCCATAGTTTGCTTTTCATATCGGCCGAATTAGCTAAATGGCTAAGCGAGCAAGTCTGAAAGATTTGCAACTCTTGTACAAAAAACGGACGATTTATTTGATAGTTTATAGCTTCCCACTTTTTGAGGCGGTAGTTTGAAAAACAAATGAGTGTACGAATGCCATGCGAAGCCAAAGCATGGTGAGCAAAGTCAGCATTATCTAATTTTATAATCAAGGAATTATCTACACTTTGCCCTGTGGCAACCACTATTTTATGAAGCAATATTAGCTCTTCAACAGGGTCTTCTTCTTTACCATTTTCGTAAGCAAAAGCGACTTTGCCATAATCCTTATCCGAATCGATAGGGATAACTTCCTTTTGAGAAACAGCTATAACATTTTGATTGTCAAATAAAAAATCCATATATCATAAAGTTTAATCTAGCCTCAAATAAATTTATAACTTTTAAGTAAAAGCAGTCGAAAATAATTATATTTTTGTAAGGAAACCAAAAACCAATGATATGCCAATTCCAGAAATTAAAATTGAAAAAGCACTTACCAGCAGAATTGATACCGTTGATTTCAAAAACTTAATTTTTGGAAGACACTTTACTGATCACATGTATGTAGCTGATTATGCAGATGGTGAGTGGGGAGATTTGCGTATTATACCATTTCAAGACTTCACATTACATCCAGCTACATCGGCTATCCATTACGGGCAATCTATTTTTGAAGGTATGAAGGCCGAAGTATCGCCTGAAGGAGAGCCAATCGTTTTTAGACCAGAAAAAAATTGGGCGCGAATGAATAAATCTGCTGAACGTATGGCAATGCCTACCGTTCCCAAAGAAATGTTCATGGATGCACTGACCAAGTTACTTGAGCTTGATTCAGAGTGGATTCCTAAAGAGCCATTATCTTCGCTTTATATTCGTCCTTTTATGTTTGCAACCGACAAATTTGTAGGTATTAAAGTGGCAGAGAATTATCGATTTTGTATTTTTTGTAGCCCTGTGGGTGCTTATTACAGCCGTCCAGTAAGAGTATTTCTAAGTGAGAAATATGTGCGTGCTGCACCCGGTGGAGTAGGATTTGCCAAAGCTGCTGGTAATTATGGCGCTACCATGATGCCACTACAAGAAGTGCAAAAACGAGGCTATGATCAGCTGCTTTGGCTAGATGGAGTGCATCACAAGTACATACAAGAAATCGGCACTATGAATATTTTCTTTGTGATTAACGATGTACTTATCACCCCAAGTTTAGATTTAGGCACCATCCTAGACGGAGTAACGAGAGATAGTTTGCTAACCCTAGCTAAAGAAGATGGGATTAAGATAGAAATTAGAGATATAGACGTAGATGAATTGATAGCTGCCCATGTTGCTGGTACACTCCAAGATATGTTTGGCGCAGGAACAGCAGCTGTATTGTCACACGTAGGCACATTCCACTATAGAGGGGTAGATTACGATTTGCCGAGTGTAGAAAGTCGCACTATTTCTAATTCGCTAAAATCCAAATTAGCCGATATCAAGTCAGGAAAAACAGCTGACAAATTCAATTGGCTTTATAGAATAGCGGCTAGACAACCTGCATAATTAGTAATATGCAATTTTTGCAGTTCCGAAATAGTACAATAATATTATGATAGTCGTTACGGGCGCATTAGGGTTTATAGCTTGTAATTTGGCTATGGCCTTGAACGAAAATGGCCACGATGAGTTGATTTTAGTCGATGATTTTTCTAAAACTGAAAAGCTGCCGAACTTATCAACTGTTCGATTTTCGAAAAAAATAGCACGTGATCAATTTACGGATTGGCTTATAGAAACAGAGGAGTCGATTGAGATTATATTCCACTTAGGCGCTCGCACAGACACTACCGAGTTTAACTTTAGGGTTTTAGATTCGCTTAATCTTGCTTATACCAAAGCACTTTGGGAAATTTGTACAGTGAAGAAAATCCCCATTGTTTATGCTTCGAGTGCCGCTACTTATGGCTTAGGCGAAAGTGGATTTGATGATGACCATTCAAAAATCAATCAACTCAAGCCACTAAATCCATATGGCGTGTCAAAGCAGCTTTTTGATGAATTTGCATTGAAAGAAAAAAACGCCCCACCTCATTGGGTCGGACTAAAGTTTTTTAATGTGTATGGCCCATTTGAGTTTCACAAAAAGCGTATGGCTTCGGTGATTTTTCATGCCTACAATCAAATAAAAGAAAGCGGCAAACTCAAGCTTTTCAAATCTCATCGACCTGATTATGAAGATGGAGGGCAGCTACGCGATTTTGTTTATGTGACTGATGTGGTAGCAGTCTGCCTATTTTTGATTGATAGGATAACTCAGCACAATGGTTTCGAAAATGGTATTTACAATTTAGGCAGTGGCAAAGCTAGGAGTTTCAATGACCTTGCTGATACCGTTTTCGAGGCTATGAAAGCAATCCCAAATATTGAGTATATTCCTATACCTGAGGATATTAGGGATAAATATCAGTATTTTACAGAAGCCAAAATGGACAAATTAATAGCTGCGGGTTTTACTCAGCCCTTCAAAACACTCGAAGAGGGTATTGCTACATATATCGCTTTTCTTCAAACTCATTCATAAAATTTTGATACCTCGTCCCAAAATGTAGGGAATGATTTTTCGACTACCGCTGGATTGTCAATAGTTATATCGGTAAGCATTGATAAGGGAGCAAAAGCCATCGCCATACGATGATCTCGATAGGTAGCTATGATCTGTGGTGAAGGTGTAAATTCCCCATCTAGTGTATATCCGTCATCGTTCAACTCCACCAATGAAACGCCAAATTTCTGAAGTTCATTATTCAATGCCACTATTCTGTCTGTTTCTTTAATTTTTAAGGAAGCTAGGCCATAAAAACTGGCTTTTCGACCCAATCCAGCACAAAGCACAATGATGGTTTGTGCCAAATCAGGATGATGAGTAAAATTAAAATGTAGTAGGTCGCCTGTATTTGAATTGACTGTTTTTGAGAGTTGAAGTAATCCGTTTTTGAATATTGATTTTATTCCAAATTGTTCCATCCAGACCATGATTATCTTATCTCCTTGCGAACTCTCAGGGCTTAGCCCTTCTATCATTATAGTGGTATTTTTGCTCAATGCCACGAAAGCATACCAATAGGAAACATTGGTCCAATCGCCACCTACTTTTATTTTTTTAGTAGCGATGCTTTGATGATAGATTGCAATATCATGTTCACTTATAGCAATGTCTAATCCTACTGAGCGCATCAGTTTGGCTGTCAACTCTATATAGGGTTTTGAAATAAGTTCGTTTTTGATATGAATGGCAATGCCATTGGGTAGATACCATCCTATCAGCATCAATGCTGATAGATATTGACTACTGATAGTTCCATTGATATCTGTCGCAGCCTGCAATGAACCAAGGTAGATAGGTAAAACTTCGAGCGGAGGAAAACCTTTTTGATTCAAATAGTCTATTCTGAAGCCTAACAAACGTAAAGCATCGACCAAATCGCCAATAGGTCGCTGGTGCATTCTATCAGAACCTTTCAAGATAGTATGTCGATTTACAGCACAGCAGTATGCCAACAAAAATCGCATCGCAGTACCTGCATCTGCTACATCGAATGTGAGTGACGTACTTTCTAAACATTGTTTCAATATTACGGTATCATTGGCTATCGAAAGATTTTCGATAGTCAAATTATCTTTGGATAATGCTCGTAAAATTAACAATCGATTACTCTCACTTTTAGAACTCGGCAAACCTAAAGTAACATTAGGTAAATGGCTGATATACGGCAAAAAATGACTCACTCCGCAATGATTGTATTATAGTAATCAATGGCTTCAAGTATTATTTCGGGACTTACTTCCTGTTTTATTTTGAACATTCCTATGCCATCAAGCAATACACACTGAATAGCGTTGTCATTTTTTTTGTCTTTAGTTACATACGATAATAGGGGTTCGAAGTCTATTACCTCAATATTAGGTAAATCAGGAAATATGGATTTCATCTTATCTGAAATAGCGGTTAACTCATCTATCGTTAAACTTTCTTTCAGATAAGAAATGTAGCTTTCGGCTATAATACCCACTGCTACAGCCTCTCCGTGCAGAAGCGGATTTGGCTTTGTCAAAAACAAACTTTCTACTGCATGGCCAATCGTATGTCCGAAATTGAGTGCTTGACGTTCTTTTTTGTCAAAAGGGTCTTTTTTTACAAAACTTGTTTTGATAGCAACTGCGCTATTTATAGTTAATATTTTTTTGCTAATCGCCATGTCAAATTCATAAAAAGCATTTTTGTCAACAATGAGATATTGCTTAATGACTTCTGCTATTCCAGCCCTATACTCTCGTTCTGGAAGTGTTTCTAAAAACTTAGTGCATATAAAAACAACATCCTTTTCTCGAAATGTGCCTATCATATTTTTTACACCTTTAAAATCAATTCCTGTTTTGCCGCCATGTGCAGCATCTACCATGGCTAGAAGTGTAGTAGGTAATATCAGCTGGTCGATACCACGCATATACAGACTAGCTGCTAGCCCACTTATATCGGATACCATACCACCACCCAAACTAATCAAAAGTGAATTTCTATTGGCTTTGTGCAAGTACAGTTGCTCCAAAATAGTCGTAAGTGTAGCAATGCTTTTGTTTAACTCGCCAGTCGAAATAGTTATGTTGATAAAATCAGTATGGTTGAGCAAAGGTAGGCAAAGCGATTGAGTATTCGTATCGGTAAGCACAAATACGCTAGCATAGGGTTTGGCAAAATCATCGATAGCCACATTCAGTGAAGCTATATCTGCAAGATAGAACACCATAACTTAGCAATACTTTCGCTCAAAAACAGTGCTATAAATCACTGCTTTTCTTGCATCAAACTCAAAATCAGCATTACGCTGTTCTAGCTCTTCCACCTCGAGTGTATCTGTAGGCACAATCCTACCACCTTCATCAAAGATAGGGGTATCGTACGTTTTGAAAGAAGAATAGCCTTCTGTAAAACTTGAATTTACCGTTTCGGTAACAAAAATATCTTTCCCTTTGGTTATCTTTTGCGTATTTGCACCAAACTTAGACTTATCAATAGGTTTGAGTATTTCTTTTGGCGGAGGTTGAGATTGGTTGAGCTGTTCTATCACTTCGTCAAAAAACGTTTTTTTCTTCTTTTTTGGAGGAATTGTGGTCATATCCTTAGTATCCGCTTTGCTTCTTTGATACAAAAAATAAAGGATGCCACCTATGATATATATTATGATTTTGAGTTCCATACTGGTTATTTTTATTGAATAAAAACAGTTTTTACATTTACAAATTCTTTCAACCCATACTCCGAGAGTTCTCTTCCAAATCCACTTTTTTTCACCCCCCCAAAAGGCAATCGAGCATCTGATTTCACGATGGAATTTATAAAAACATTTCCAGATTCTATCATCCTAGCCATTTTTGCTGCTTTTTCAATATCCTTAGTCCAAATTGATGCGCCTAAACCGTATTGTGTTTGATTGGCCAAAGTCAAGGCTTCTTCTTCATCATTAGCTCTCACTATCGACCATACAGGACCAAAAATCTCTTCTTCAAAGGCACACACGCCTGGCTTTACATCTGTAAGGAGGGTTGGCATCACGAAATTTGCATTTGTATTGTCGGGTAGCGGTTGGCTAAATGCCTTTGCACCTTGAGCAATCGAAAGCGCAATCTGGCGATTCACTTTTTCTTTTAAATCTGTTCTAGCCAAAGGACCTACATCTGTAGATTCATCGAGTGGGTTTCCAACCTTCAAATTCAATATGGCGGACTTTAATCTTGCGACAAATGTATCATGAATGTTGGGCAATAAAATAAAGCGCTTTGCCCCATTGCATGATTGACCCGAATTGATACTCCGAGATTTCATAGCTCCCGCTACTGCCTCCCCTACATCGGCATCGTTAAGTACTATAAATGGGTCGTTGCCTCCTAGCTCTACTACGCATTTTTTGATATGCTGACCTGCTTGCATAGCTATAATGCTGCCTGTAGCATCACTACCTGTAAAACTTACTCCTGCTACATGATCCTCTGCAATGAGTTTAGATACATTTTCGTTAGTCAAAGAAAGATTAGTCAATAATCCTGCTGGCACATCAGCATCTTTAAACAACTGTCCTATGGCCGCAGCACATTGAGGTACATTGGGTGAATGTTTGAGTATGGTGGTATTGCCCGATATGAGTGATGGTACAGCAAAGCGAAACACCTGCCAAAAAGGAAAATTCCACGGCATTACAGAAAGTAAAATACCCAATGGAGCATGGGTTACATAACTTTTAGATGCGCTTGTGACTACCTGTTTATCTTGAAGAAAAATAGTTGCATTCGTGATGTAATAATCAAAAGCTGTGATCGTTTTGTCAAGTTCATAAATTGATTCTCTAAGTGGTTTACCCATCTCGAGAGATATCAACTTGGCGAAATCAGCTTTGCGCTCAAAAATTAAATCCGCTATTTTTTGTAAATAAACACCTCGTTCCTCTACTGAAATAGCCGCCCATTGTTTTTGATAAATCGACAATTGCTGAAGGTCAGGTAATTCATCTTCAGCAACGTTTTTGAGTATAGTTTGATCGAATGGACTAATAGATTGATACATTTCTCAAAAGTATAAAATAGTAAATATTTTTTGCTTTAATTTAAGATTGCAACTATTTAGCTTTGCTTTTTATTGCTAAGTTTAACTTTTTTGAATCATCGATACAATAAAAATGCAATTGCCAAAACACAATAATTATTCCCCAAAATTCTTAAATACTTATCCAAAATTTCGCTCGGTCTCTTAAAAAATGCGTTATTGTGTTTGTTTTCAGCAAACAATTACTGAATTAAAACATTTATATCTACTTTCGCCATCATTTTAAAAGAGAAATGGACAAATACACTTACCTAAGCAACGCCACACCAGAATATTTAGAGAATCTCTATAGAGATTTCAAAACCAATCCTACTTCAGTAGATACTGATTTTCGCAAGTTTTTTGAAGGCTTCGACTTCGCTACTATAAACTATAATGGCAAAAGCAGTACTTTTAGTGCAGATGAATTTAAGGTATATCACCTTATCCAATCTTATCGTCATAAAGGGCACCTCATAGCTCACCTCAATCCGCTAGGTGTTTTGAGAGATAGGAAGCCAAATCTTTCACTTGATCATTTTGGTTTGAGCAATAAAGATTTAGATCGAAAATTTGCCATTGGTAGTGAAATAGACCTACCAGATGCCACACTAAATGAGATTTTGGCTAAGCTCGAAAAAATCTATTGCCAATCAATAGGCTGGGAATACGGTTATGTTCGCCAACAAGATCAAATCGATTTTTTAAGAAAGAAAATTGAGAAAGAAAATTATGCCTTTTCTATTCCAGATAAAGAGCGTATTCTTCGCAAGCTCAATCATGCCGTTATATTTGAGAAGTTTTTAGGTACTAAATATATAGGAGAAAAGCGCTTTTCGCTTGAAGGAGGCGAGACTACTGTACCTGCACTCGACAGTATAATCGAAAAATCTGCTGAACTTGGAGTTGAAGAAGTAGTGATAGGTATGGCTCACCGTGGACGACTCAATATTTTGGCCAATATCATGGGCAAAACTTATGAGCAGATTTTCAATGAATTTGAAGGAAAAGCTACTCCCGATACTACTATGGGCGATGGGGATGTCAAGTACCATCTTGGCTTTTCGCATCAGCACCCTGCCCGAAACGGAAAAACGCTTTACCTAAAATTATGTCCAAACCCATCACATTTAGAAGCAGTGGGACCAGTAGTAGCTGGTTTTGCAAGATCTAAAGCAGATGTAATTTACAAATCTGATTACGATAAAATTTTACCAATTCTTATACACGGTGATGCAGCCGTAGCAGGCCAAGGTATCGTATATGAGCAGTTACAAATGATGAATCTAGAAGGCTATAGCAATGGCGGATCTATTCACTTTGTCATCAACAATCAAATAGGCTTTACCACTAGCTTAGATGATGCTCGTTCTTCAGATTATTGCACCTCCATAGCAGCTACAGTCGAAGCACCAGTGATACACGTCAATGGGGATGATATTGAAGCGGTAGTACATGCAGCTCAGGTGGCCGCAGAGTATCGACAAAAATTCAAGAAAGACATTTTTATAGATATGGTATGCTACCGCAAATGGGGACATAACGAATCTGATGATCCGAAATACACCCAGCCTGTGATGTATAGCTTAATAGATGGGCATAAAAACCCACGCGATATCTATAAAGAAAAGCTTGAAGCAGAGGGTAGCATGAGTGCTGAATTAGCGCAAAAAATGGAAAAGGAATTTTGGGATGATTTACAAGCTAGACTAGACTCTGTCAAACAAAGCCCCGTATCTTATAAGCCTCAAAGCAATGAAAAAGCATGGGATAAACTCGGCAGAGCTACCGAAAAAGATTTTGAAAAATCGCCTGATACCAGTATTAAGAGTGTATTTCTCAATGAAGTCGTAAAAGGACTTTTTACTGTGCCTGAAAATTTCAAAATGCTGAAAAAAGTAGAGAAGCAAATGAAAGAGGCAAGGCGTAAAATCGAAGAAGACAAAGTGATAGATTGGGCTTCTGCGGAATTGATAGCCTATGGTTCAATATTAATGGGGGGCAAAAATGTGCGCTTATCTGGTGAAGATGTGAAACGTGGTACCTTTACACACCGCCATGCAGTATGGACAGACGAAAATACCGATCAGCAGTTTAATCGACTTAGCGATGTAGCTCCAGGAAAGCAAGGAAAATTTTTGATATACAACTCCCACTTATCAGAATATGGTGTACTAGGTTTTGAATATGGCTATGCTATTGCTAGTCCTGATGCATTGGTACTTTGGGAAGCACAGTTTGGCGACTTTGCAAATGGGGCACAGATTATCATCGACCAATTTATCACAGCAGGTGAATCAAAATGGCAACGACCTTGCGGTATGGTACTCCTCCTTCCTCATGGATACGAAGGCCAAGGCCCAGAGCACTCTTCTGCGCGTTTAGAAAGATTTTTGCAGCAATGTGCTGAACTCAATATGGTCGTGGTAAATATCACTGATCCAGCAAACTTTTTCCACGCTTTACGAAGGCAACTTACTTGGAACTTCAGAAAACCACTGATAGTAATGTCACCAAAATCATTGTTACGCCACCCACGCTGCGTATCTGACGCTAAGGCATTGACCACTGGCGGTTTCAGAGAAGTAATAGACGATGAAAATGTAGGCAAATCTGTTCGTAGAGTATTGCTCGTATCAGGCAGATTATATTTTGATTTGCTTGAAAGAAAAGAAACCGAGAAAGCTACTGATGTCGCTATCGTCCGTTTAGAGCAGATTTATCCTTTGCCCGAAAATCAACTATTAGAGTTAAAGAAAAAATACAATAAAGCAGAATTTGTATGGGTACAAGACGAACCTAAAAACATGGGAGCATGGACTTTCTTACTCACTCAGTTGTATGAAAAATTACCGCTCCGTTGCATAAGCCGTAAACCAAGTGCATCGCCAGCTACAGGATACAAAAAAGTGCACTTAGCTGAACAAGAATATATTTTGAGAACCTCTTTTGAAAAATAAATTATGACAAACCTAGTAATTCCCAATGTGGCAGAAAGTATCACCGAAGTAACTCTTTCTAAATTTTTAGTAAAAGATGGTGATTATGTAATGATGGATCAACCTATCTGTGAAGTAGAAACAGACAAAGCTTCACAAGAATTGCCATCTCCAATATCAGGCAAAATAAAATTTGTTGCTGCTGAAGGCGATGATTTGAAAGTAGGCGCACTTGTAGCCTCCATAGACGAAACAGCCGCTGCACCTGAAAAGGCTGTTGCATCAACAGCTAAAACAGAAGCACCAAAGGTGGAAACCACAACTAAAGTAGCCCCTGTGAAAGAGATAGCGAAAGAAGAAGTAAAAACAAGTAATGCTTCTGGACATCCATCGCCTGCAGCAGCCAAATTATTGGCTGAATCTGGTGTAAAAACGAGCAATGTATCAGGCTCAGGAGTAGGTGGGCGTATCACCAAAGAAGATGCCATCAACGCTATTCGAAACAAACAAGGAATAAGTAGCCAAGCTGCGTTCAGTCGTGAAGAAAAAACTGAAAAAATGAGCCGTTTGCGCAAAACGGTAGCAGAGCGTTTGGTCTATTCTAAAAACTCTACAGCTATGTTGACCACATTCAACGAAGTGGATATGACAGAAATCAATGCCGTAAGAGCGAAAATGGGAGAGGCATTTAAGAAAAAACACGAAGTGAATTTAGGGATGATGTCTTTCTTTACCAAAGCGATTTGCTTGGCATTAGAAAAATATCCATCGGTGAATGCTTATATAGATGAGGGTAATGTAGTTTTTCACGACTATTGCGATATTTCGATAGCGGTTTCTACACCTAAAGGATTGGTAGTACCCGTTATCAGAAATGCAGAATCATTGAGTCTCGCTGGTATAGAGAAAAAGGTAAAAGAACTCGCAATTAAAGGCCGTGATGGCTTACTCACCATGGACGAAATGACGGGGGGTACTTTCACTATATCCAATGGCGGAGTATTTGGCTCATTGATGTCCACTCCTATCATCAACCCTCCACAGTCAGCTATACTCGGCATGCACAAAATACAAGATAGACCAATGGTCATCAACGGAAAAATCGAAGTACGCCCTATGATGTATTTGGCTCTTTCTTATGACCATAGAATCATTGATGGCAAAGAGTCTGTAGGCTTTTTGGTTACTGTCAAAGACTTTTTAGAAAATCCATCGAAAATGCTCTTAGGAGCAGATCCTGTGGATTTGCTTCTTGATATGTAATAATAAAATGGTTGAAATTTACACAGATGGTGCAGCCCGTGGCAATCCAGGTCGAGGGGGGTTTGGCACTATCCTAAAATATGGAGTACATGAAAGAGAACTTTCGGGCGGCTACAAACTTACGACCAATAATCGAATGGAGCTTTTGGCTGTGATAAAAGGACTAGAAGCATTGACTAGACCAGGGCTTGCGGTTACTGTTTTTTCGGATTCAAAATATGTAGTAGAAGCTGTAGAGAAAAAATGGATTTTAGGATGGCAAAGAACAAATTTTAAGGGCAAGAAAAACCCAGACTTATGGAAACGCTACCTTGTAGCAGCGTCCAAACACAATGTGAAGTTTGTATGGATAAAAGGTCACAATGACCATCCCTACAACGAGCGCTGCGATGTGCTTGCCACTACCGCAGCAGATAGCGCACAGCTGATGATAGATGAAGGATATGTGGCAAATGTATAATCTTGTTTTATTACTTTTGAGTGTCAAACTACCACATTGAACAAAATAAGCATAACTAACTTTTTTGATTTAAAAGCACCTAAAGTAATGGGCATTTTGAATCTAACCCCCGATTCATTTTTTGATGGAGGTAAATTAAGTAACGAAAAAGCTATTTTAACTCAAGCTACAGAAATGCTAAAAGATGGCGCCACAGCTCTCGATATAGGCGGCATGTCTTCAAGACCAGGTGCTGACATTATCTCGTCAAATGATGAACTGACGCGAATACTACCAGGGCTGAAAATGCTTATAAAAGAATTTCCCAAAGTGCTACTTTCGATAGATACTATCCATGCCGAAACGGCCAAAGTTTGTTTAGATGAAGGTGCAAAAATCATCAACGATATAAGTGGCGGAGAGTACGATAGTAATATGTTTTCGACCGTGGCGAAATATGATGCGGGTTTCATAATCATGCACATGCGAGGCACACCTACATCTATGCAATCACTTGTTGATTATGAAAATTTGGTAGAAGATATCAAAAACTATTTTGCACTTAAAATAGCCACTTGCAAATTCTTTGGAATAAAAAACATCATCGTAGATCCAGGCTTTGGATTTAGTAAAACTTTGGAGCAAAATTACAAATTGCTACACCACATTGAAGCATTCCATACACTCGAAACAGCAGTAATGGTGGGCATTTCACGTAAGTCTATGATTCAAAAAATAATAAAAAAAGATGCCGCTCACTCCCTCAATGGAAGTACGGCATTGCATACAATCGCCCTACTCAATGGGGCAAATGTATTGAGAGTACATGATGTAGCCGCTGCAATGGAAGCCGTAAAACTAGTCGCATTTTACCAACAATCAGGCAACTAAAAAGTGTGGGTTTTTGAGATTGGATTTATTATAAACTAATGGATCTTGTGAGCATTTTTGATAAACTTCTTTGCCTGCATATTTAACGATAGCGTGTCCAGCCGCTATATCCCACTCCATAGTATCGCCAAATCTTGGGTACACATCTGCCTTTCCTTCAGCTACCATACAAAGCTTGAGCGAGCTACCCATTTGTAATATATTGACCTCCTTACCTTGGGCCAATAATCGTTTTATAAAAGCATTGACTGCATGGTCAGGATGAGAGCGACTAGATGCCACGCTTACTTTTTCTAACGATTCATAATTGAGTGATGGCCGTATTTTTGACCAAACATTTCCTTCTTTTTTAAACGCCCCCTCTCCTTTTGCTCCATAATACATCAAATCCATAGCAGGTGCATAAATGAGACCAAAAACAGGCACTCCATTTTCGACTAGGGCAATGTTTATGGTAAACTCTCCATTTTTTTTTACAAACTCTTTAGTCCCATCAATAGGGTCCACAATCCAGCATTTCGTCCATTTTTGCCTTATACTGAAGTCTCGATTTGATTTTTCTTCATTGATGATGGGAATATCTGGAAAATACCGAAGTAACTGCTGTTCTATATACTCGCTTGCTATTTTATCTGCGAGGGTAATGGGACTTTTGTCCCCTTTATACGCTACGCCAAAATCTGAAACATAGACCTCCATGATCATCTCCCCTACCCGATAAGCGATATCTTGAATTTTATCAATCATACTTTCCTCAAAAAAAACTAATTTAGCCGAACTCTGAAACAAAAAAAGTTTTTAAAAGTATAAGAGAGTAAAACTGCAACATATTCAGTTATTTATGGAACGAAGCCACAGAATACTATTGATAGACGATAATCCAGGCGATGCACGCTTAGCTAAGGAAGTATTAAGAGAATGTAATCTTGAAAAGAAAGTAGTGATTGACATAATTTCTGATAGCGAAGAGGCGGAACTTTTTATATTAGGTAAAGCTCCATTTGAAAAAGCCAATAGACCTGAAATTATTATTTTGGATTTGAATCTCCCGAAAAAAAACGGGCAAGAACTATTGAAGCTCATTAAATCTAGCCCACTTACAAGACTCACTCCTGTAATCATCATGACAACCTCTGATGCCGACTATGACAGACTAACCGCATATGAAAATCATGCTAATGCTTATGTAGTAAAACCGCCAGATTTCGAAACATTAATGAAAACGATGAATGACATCGTTAATTTTTGGTTTAATATAGTATTATTACCCAAGCCATGAGTATTGACAACAAACCATTGAATGTCCTAGTCGTAGAAGATGATGAAGGAGATGCCTTTCTTATAAAATTTTACTTGGGAGAATCCGTAAACTACAAGTTCACCTTTAACCATGCAAAAGATATGCAATCAGCTCATCTGTTGATGACTGAACAGACTTTTGATATTATATTAATGGACCTGAATTTGCCAGATAGTAATGGATTAGACACTATCAAGTTATTTATTGAATTGTATCCAAATAGTCTAGTTATTGTACTCACTGGATTGATAGATGAAAAAACAGGATTAGAGGCCGTAAAAGTAGGCGCACAAGACTATTTAGTTAAAGGTAAATTTGACTCTAAACTACTCGTTTCGTCTATCATTTTTGCATTTGAGCGGTTTTCGCTTACTAAAAAAATAGCTAAAGTAGATGAAGCCGTAAATAAAGGAGAAATGAGATTCGATATGCTCCAAAAAATTTACAACACTGGCTACCTTGAATATAACCTTACTACTGGACTTGTGTTTCTATCGAATCATATTCGAAGAATATCTGCAAACAAATTACCCGAAGAGATTAACCTAATGGAACTATTAGATACCTATGGTATCCAAGCAAATGAAGTGAAAGAAATAGCGGATAATTTGAAAACGACAAATGAGAAAAAAGGGGAAATCGATTTTGTCAGTTTTGCATCTGGCAAGAAACTAAAACTAAACTGGATAAAAGAAAATGACATAGTTTATGGCAGTATCTATTATCCAAAATAACTACAAATCCAACATTAAATAATCTTTTGTAAATAGAGCGTTCCCCTTAGGGATATTGAGGTTTCTATAATCTGCACCAAACTTAAAAGGAGCAAGGCCTCGAGGCAATGTTGGGAAATATCCCAATGATATTTCAATCAAGTCCATCCCCAAACTTGGATTTCGAAGTCGTAGTCCAAAACCAATAAACTGTGAAGATTCTATTGATTTAAACGGTTGAATATCATATTTACTTACGAAGCCTAGATTGGCAAACAAAAACACGGAGGAGTTAAATCCTAACACTTTAAAATTAGCAATAAAATCTTCTTCCAAACGTAATACAAGTGAGTGATTGCCTCTATAACTTGGCGTGTACAATTCATTAAATCCTAAAGTGCCATTAAGATTGATTTCTCTGCCTGTAGGTCGATTAAACGACATAATAGTTTGCAATCGCACTATTTGTCTAAAAAATGCTTTACCCATTTTATACGAATCGGTAAAGTAGTTGAGTTTTATTCGCCAACTAAACTGATCATAATACCCTTTATATACATAGCCCCCATAGGTGGTATTAATATTTAAAAAGCCGGCTCGCTTGATAGGCAATCCATAGCTCAAATACAATCCACTATAAAATCTATTTTCCAACTCTTCATCGCCTGTGGTACCACCAATAAAGGCCACGCTCAATCCCATAGGAAAATATTCCTTTATACCCAGTAAATACACATTTTTATCTACATAAAAATCCCAGTGCGATATCCCAATACTACCTACAGAACTATATGAATTTAGAAAAATATCGGCAAAGCGAGAATCACGCAAAAACGGCCGACTCAGATAGCCTGTTCTTTCAAATCTATAGGCTAGAATTAATCTAGCATTTGGCAATATAAAGCGATTTTGCTTTTTTATAGGAATAGCACCAGATATCCAATAGTCTTGTTTCAAAGAGCGGATATAGCCCTGTGGTTGATTTTGGACAAGCACTGTGCCAATACCCGACAGATAGCTATTAAAGTCTAACAAAACAGAGCTTGCCCATTTCATTTTTGCATTAGCATAAATTCTATCTGCTTGAAATTGATAGCGATTAGCATATTTATCGTGCGAATATTGTGAAAACAAATCTATTCTAGAGCGCTTTATGTTTTTATAAGAGTATTGAAAATTAAGCGCATAAATATTATTCTTATTATAATTTACACTTACAAAAGTTCGTAAGGTTTGTGGAATACCTAGTAAATTTGCAAAGCCTAAACCTATATTTAAGCGATTGACTTCTACTGATGATTGAATACGAAAACTCCACCGATCTCTTACTGCCACTACTATATCTACATAATTTTCATCTACAGGCTTAATCGTAATTCGGATGTCTTTAAAATTTTGATCACTCCATAGTTGACGCTCGCTGTCAAAAAGAGCTTGCGGATCGAGCGCATCACCTTCTTTAAAAAACAAATCTTGTTTTACAACCCACTCACGCGTTTTCACTTGCATCTTATTTCCTATCTTTAAAATAGGCTTAGCTGGTTTGAGTAAAGGCGAATCTACGTTTGTTCCAAATGGTTCTAACACGTATATATCAATGTTGCGGATACGCATCCCACAGTGTTCTTCGTATGGATTGCAAAGCGAATCAAATACTCCACTAACCTTGTCAGCGTAATTGAGATAGGTCAAAAACCATAAACTCTTCTGAAAACCTTTAGAGAATTTTTCGCCACCTTTTTTTTGTATAGCTTTAGTGGAATCCGTCTTTCCCGCAAACTCAATCTCCATAGCATTTACCGAATAGGTACTTGCTAAAATAGAAAACAAGAAAATGCTATATCGTATCTTTTTCAACCTGAATTTAACTATCAAAATGGAATATAGTAAATAATACAAAGGCAAAAAAAAAGAAGTCACTTTTTATTAAAGTGACTTCTTAAAAAAAAGTGCCCAGAACAAGACTCGAACTTGCACACCATTGCTGGCGCTACCACCTCAAGGTAGTGCGTCTACCAATTTCGCCATCTGGGCTTTGAATGCGGTTGCAAATGTAAAAAAAACTTTGATTAGCAAAAGCTTAATAAGCTCAA
Source organism: uncultured Bacteroidota bacterium (assembly GCA_937894725.1). Classification (GTDB taxonomy): domain Bacteria; phylum Bacteroidota; class Bacteroidia; order Chitinophagales; family LD1; genus CALAYL01. Next base: position 67,774 of record CALAYL010000055.1, on the reverse strand, counting down.
TTTGCAAATACGTTTAAAATATAGTAAGTAATGGCACCTATTGCTGCCGATACAGGTATAGTCAGTACCCATGCCCAAAGTATATTGATCGTTATACCCCATTTAACGGCCGTCAAGCCTTTGGTCATACCTACGCCTATGATAGAGCCCGTGATAGTATGGGTGGTACTTACTGGTATTCCCAATGCCTGTGTAGCATAAAGTGTGATAGCTCCTGCGGTTTCTGCAGCCACCCCTTCAAACGGAGTTACCTTAGTGATTTTAGTACCCATTGTTTTGATAATTCTCCAACCACCGCTTAGCGTACCCAAACCTATGGCCACAAAGCATGAAATCTGAACCCAATCTGGTATGTGCTTTACATTGCTAACCATAACGCCATTTTTAAGTACACTCACTATTTCTACTTGTGCCCAAGAAGGTATCAAAGCAGGATCTGTTTGGTAAGAATACACCATCAATGCTGCGGCAATAATACCCATTACTTTTTGCGCATCATTTGATCCATGGCCTATACTAAAAAGTGCAGATGAAACTAGCTGAAGTTTTCTAAAAACCTTATCTGCTAATCGAGGAGTCGCATTTTTAAATAAATGCAAAACAATGATAGCGATCACAAATGCCATGAACATACCTATCATAGGGGCTAGAAATATGAAAGCTATTGTTTTATAGATTATGCCTAAATCTGCTAAAACACCTAATCCTGCTTTAGCCACAGCTGCTCCTGCAAATCCCCCAATGAGTGTATGCGAAGAGCTACTCGGTATGCCATAAAACCAAGTAATCAAATTCCAAATGATAGCCGCCACCAACCCTGCTATAATCACAATCATGGTAATAGCTTCAGCTTTCACGATTTTAGATACTGTGTTAGCCACTTTCAATTCAAATCCCGGAACTCCATGTTTTATAAAAAAGAAAACTACTGCATTGAAAAAAGCTGCCCAGCAAACTGCCTGAAATGGGGTAAGTACTTTGGTAGAAACAATGGTTGCAATGGAGTTGGCGGCATCATGAAAGCCATTGATATAATCGAAAACTAGCGCCAGAAAAATCACAAATAAAAGTAAACTCATTGGTTATGAATTTTTGATAAGAATAGTCTCAATCACGTTGGCCACATCTTCGCACTTGTCTGTTGCGGTCTCCATTGTAGAGAGTATGTCTTTCATTTTTATGATTTGAATAGGATCTTTTTCTTCTTGAAATAGACTCGCAATAGCGCCATCAAACACATCATCTGCATTGTTTTCAAGACTATTGATACGTACCAACGCTTCACGTATCCTCAGTACGTTATTCATGCTTTTGAGCTCTGCAATGGCGGCTCTAATTTCGATAGCGGCTCTTACAAGTACTTCTCCCATCTGTTTCATCGGCATGGTATATTCGCCTATACGATAAAACACTAATTTTTTTGTAGAACCATGTATAAAGTCAACAATATCATCCAATGATGCTGCTAGGTATTGTACATCTTCTCTATCAAAAGGGGTAATAAAGTTAGTGCTCAATTCGGTAAATATTTCGTGTGTAATCGAATCACCCACATGCTCTAAATCTTCGATTTTTTTGGCGAGTTCTAAACGTTTATCTGCCGAAGTAGTGTTCAACATATCATTAAAAACATTAGATATGTCCACTAAATTCTCTGCTCCTTTATCAAAAAGCACAAAGAACTTCTTGTCTTTAGGAATAAAAAATGCAAGGATTGATTGAAATTTCATGAAACTATTTTTTAAGGAGAATAATTTGATTGTGCAAAGATAATAAGAGATCTAATTGCAATGTTAAGAGAATATTAAATTCACTTTGATTGATAAAAAAAATGCCTGCATGATTCCATGCAGGCATTTATAAATGTATAGAAAATTACTTTTTGTATTTTTTATTGAACTTATCGATACGGCCAGCGGTATCTACAAACTTCATTTTACCAGTAAAAAACGGATGCGATTCGTTTGAAATTTCCACTTTTACTAATGGATATGTGTTGCCATCTTCCCAAAGTACATCTTCTTTGCTATTTGCACATGACTTGGTTAAAAATGATTTATCGCAAGATATATCTTTAAATACTACTAAACGGTAATTTGCTGGATGGATTTCTGCTTTCATGATTTCTATGTTTTTAAGAGTTGCAAATTTATCTCTTTTTTCTAAATAAAAAAATGTTTACGCACAATTTGATAAAGAATTGCCTCATTTATTATTCAAAAGCTGTTTATTACAGCTGTCGAGGTAGTCTAAAAGAGCCTCCTTTCCTTCCCTTCTAAATGCGGAAGTAGCAAAAGAGGGCGGCAATACCTCCCAGTTTTCGAGCATTTTTGCTTGAAAAAGCTCAATATTCTCTTTTGACTTAGGACTATTGGCTTTATCGAGCTTAGTGAAAATCAAACCCAGCGGCAGTCCATACGCCCCTAGCCAATCAACAAACTCCAAGTCTATCTTTTGAGGTGGAATACGACTATCTATCAATACAAATGTGCACATGAGCTGTTTTCTATTTTTGAGATAATAGCGGATAAACCTATCCCACTCTTCTCGCTTTTTCTTGCCCACACGCGCATAGCCATATCCAGGCAAATCGACTAAATTCCAATTATCATTGATATTGAAAAAATTAATTGTTTGTGTTTTGCCAGGTGTGCCAGACACTTTTGCCAAATCATTATCTTTAACAATATAATTGATAAGCGATGACTTACCTACATTGGATCTACCTACAAAGGCGTATTCAGGTATCATGTCTTTAGGGCACGCATCTTCGGTCACAAACGACCCTACGAACTCTGCTTTTTTGATTTTCATAGCTACAAAGGAAATAAAACCAAGCGAATCTTTGTATCTATCGTGAATTCGCTTTTTTTTGTACACAATAAAAATATGAAAACAGTAACCCCATACAATAATCCCAACGCAACAAAGACGGAAGAGGTAAAAGAAATGTTTGACAACATTGCTCATCGCTACGACTTTCTAAATCGGTTGCTCTCCTTGGGTATAGACCGAACTTGGCGCAGGCGTGCAGTCGATTATATAGGTCAATCTAAACCACAAGTAATTCTCGACCTTGCCACTGGCACAGGCGACTTTGCCATAGAAGCTTTGAGGCTCAAACCAATGAAAATAATAGGACTTGACCTCTCAAACGATATGATGGAGGTGGGAAGAAAAAAAGCCATAGCACACAATGTAACCGAAGTATTGTCGTTTATACAAGGAGATTCGGAAGCTATGCCATTTGAAGATAATTATTTTGATGCGATAACTGTTGGCTTTGGGGTGCGCAATTTTGAAAACCTAGAAAATGGACTTTCGGAAATGAAACGTGTACTAAAACCTGGGGGCAAAATAGCTATACTTGAGGCAGCAAAACCTACAAATAAAGTGCTTCGTTTCGTTTTTGATATCTATTTTCAAAATGTATTGCCAGTGATAGGCCGTATTTTTTCAAAAGATGCCAGAGCTTATACTTATCTTCCCGAATCGGTCAATGCATTTCCAGAAGGTCTTCGTTTTACGGCTATTTTAGATAAACTTGAATTCAAAAAAACAAAGTGGACGCCTCTTACATTTGGCATCTGCGCTTTCTACACATGCGAAAAATAGCATTTATACTTTTATTGGTTCCCTTTTTGAGTCATGCGCAATTCAACATTCATGAACTTGGGCGTAAACAAATTTATTTTGGCATAGCACTAGGAGCTAATGTAGCTGACTATAAAATCATCAAAAAACCCAATGCCCCTGAAAATGACTCTATCAAAAGTTTTGCGAGTAAGGTTGCTCCAGGGTTCAATCTTGGTATCATTGGCAATTGGCAATTTCACCGCAACTTCGACTTACGATTTATACCCACTTTGTCTTTTTCAGACAAAGTACTAGAATATAACACTATTGACAAGAGAAGCCCTGTTTATAAAGAAAAAATCCAATCTATCTACTTGGACTTCCCGTTATTACTTCGTTTCAAATCTGAACCTATCAAAGATTTTAGACTTTATGCCATTGCAGGTATGCGTTTTGATGTGGATTTAGCCTCAAATTCAAATGTGAGAAACAAGACATTGCTCAAAGTAAATAAATATGATGTGGCTGCTGAATATGGCGTAGGTATTATGATTTACTTCCCATACTTTATCTTATCTCCAGAATTTAAAATGAGTCATGGTGTCATCAACATCAACTCGCCAACCAATAATTTCATCTATTCGAGAGTGATTGACAAACTTTATTCTCGTACGTTTACCTTTACTATCAATTTAGAAGGTTAAGCTCTTTTCCATATATAAATGGGGTATTCCTACTTCCTCAAACTCCTCTCCTAGTCTTGCAAATCCCTGCATTTCATAAAAAGGCACAGCCATTTTACGGGCATTACACACCATTTTTCGACAACCATTATCCTTTGCATATCGCTCCGCAAACTGCTGAAGGGCTTTGCCTACCCCTTTTCTTTGCTGCACATCATCTACTGCTACTTGACGCAACTTATATACATTTTCGGGTAGTGGTGTCAAAACTAAACAAGCCAGCAAAACTGTATCATCAAAAGCTCCAAAGTGAACATCATTGTCTTCATTTTTCAAATCGTTCATCACATAGTTTAGCCCCAGCGGATGGCGCAGTATCTTGTACCTGAGCAACAGTGTCATCCAATATTCGGGCGATGAATGCTTTATGATTTCAAAACGGATAGGCATAATCTATGCTAAATGTGAATTAATTATTGAGAGCAATTTAATTTTTACTTGTAATATCGCAAAACGCATTTTTATAATGACCATTATCGAAACTAAATTTCCCGGCTTACTGATCATTGAGCCAACCGTATTTGCGGATAGTAGAGGCTATTTTTTTGAAAGCTTTAATCAAAAACATTTTGATGCCAAAGGGCTAAAATATGAATGGGTACAGGAAAACGAGTCTATGTCAAATAAAGGCGTAGTAAGAGGTTTGCACTATCAGTTAGTCCCCTTTGCACAAACAAAACTCGTAAGAGTGGTGGCAGGTGTCGTGATAGATGTAGTAGTTGATATTCGTAAAGGCTCGCCTACTTTTGGCCAGAAATTTGAAATTTTGCTTTCTGCCGAAAATAAAAAGCAACTCCTCATTCCACGGGGGTTTGCTCATGGCTTTTCGGTGTTGGAAGATCATTCTGTGTTTAGTTATAAATGCGATGCTTTTTATCAAAAAGAAAGCGAGCGTGGTATCAACCCATTTGAGCCTTATTTAAATATTGATTGGCAAATAGCAAAAGAAAATGCAATTGTGTCTGACAAAGATTTGGCTAGTCCTCTGTTTGTAGATGCAGATTATAATTTTCAATATTAAAAGATGAAGATTTTAATTACTGGAGCTAATGGACAACTAGGGCAAGAGCTAATAGCTGCTTTTCAAAATAGCGCACATACCATTTTAGCACTTTCGCACAAAGATTTAGACATCACTATTGCCGAAAAAGTGGCGGAGGTTTTAACTAAAGAAAAACCTGCAATCGTCATCAACTGTGCTGCCTATACTGCAGTAGATAAAGCCGAAGTTGAATCAGATAAAGCATATCACATTAATGAAAATGGTGCAAAAAACCTAGCCGTTAATTGCCTTGAGAATGATATAAAACTCATCCACATTTCTACCGATTTTGTTTTCGATGGTAGTCACTCTAAGCCTTATTTAGAAACAGATACAACGAACCCACTATCTGTGTACGGCAAATCAAAATTGGCGGGAGAACTAGCTATACATCAAAACAATCCTGAGAGCATCATTATTCGCACCTCATGGCTATACTCTAGTTTTGGTGCAAATTTTTTAAAAACTATTATTCGGCTTTGTGGTGAACGTGACGAATTAGGTATCGTTTCCGACCAAATAGGCAGCCCTACATTTGCATTCGATCTAGCTATGACCATAAAATCTATTTGTGAGTCTGAAAAACTGAGCTCAGCGAAAGGCATTTTCCATTTTTCAAATCAAGGAGTAGGTTCATGGTATGATTTTGCGGTGTGCATAGCCAAACAAATTGGTGCAAAAACAACGATAAATCCAATCTCAACAAGTCAATACCCAACACCAGCTACTCGTCCTCATTATTCTGTGATGAATACCTCAAAAATCAAATCAACATTTGACATTACTATACCACATTGGCAAGCTAGTGTAGCCGATTGTATCCAAAAAATGGATTAACTTCCATTTTTCGCTTTGACCAAAAATTCTTTAAAACTTTAGACATATCCACAACGAAAACTATTTTTACAACTAAATGAGCCAAGAAAAAACCATATCACAATTTGACTCTGCTATTGCTAAATGCAGAGAAGTGTTTAGAAAAAAAACAAATGACTATGGGACCTCATGGCGTGTATTGCGTACACCTTCGCTTACCGATCAGCTTTTTATCAAAGCACAACGTATCAAAACAATTGAGCAAAATCAATTTCAAAAGGTCGATGAAGGGGTAGAAAATGAATATATCGGATTGGTCAATTATGCAATAATTGGACTGATTCAGATGGACTTGACAGATGCAGTAGCTCAAGAGCTACCGGCAAAAGATGCGCTCGCTCACTACGATACACAGGTAAACAATATCAAATCGCTCATGCAAGCCAAAAACCACGACTATGGTGAAGCTTGGCGCGATATGCGTATCAGCAGCTTTACAGATTTGATATTGATGAAACTATTGCGCATTCGACAGATCGAAGACAATAATGGTAAGACACTCATATCGGAAGGTATAGATGCAGGCTATCAAGACATCGTTAACTATGCCATTTTCGCGCTTATAAAATTGGAAGAAAAATCCACTAAACAATAATCACTATGACAGTTTACTCTATTTTTGCCTATGTAGGCATTGCCGCTCTAGTATTGAGTTTGTTGCGTTTTTTATTCGCTAAGCCTCAACATTATTTCATCAATTTTTTGCAGCATTTCGTTGGTGCATTATTTGTTTTTTCGGGCTTTGTAAAGGCGGTTGACCCATTAGGAACAAGCTACAAAATGCACGATTATTTTGAGGCGCTACACATTGAATGGATGGATCCAGCAGCTACCACATTTGCTGTCGTTATGATTACGCTAGAAATTGCCCTAGGTGCGACTATCATCATTGGTTGGCGACCTAAACTAACTGCCTCTCTCCTTTTGTTGATGACGCTTTTCTTTACTTTTCTCACTGGTTTTACCTACATATCTGGTTATAGCCCTACGCCATTATTTTGGGTGATGCTTGGGCTGGCCAATGTTGGTTTTGCGATGTATGGGATAATTGAAAAAACATCACTAAAAAAAACGGGACTTTGGGCAGGTATATTAAGTTTGGTAGCTATTTTTATTACAGTTAAGTTTACTTCACTTTCCTTTGGTACGGCTTTTTCAGAAACAAAAATGAAAGTAACCGACTGCGGTTGTTTTGGTGATTTTATAAAACTAAAGCCTTGGGAAACCTTTTGGAAAGATGTTTTTCTCGATGTTCTTATCTTGATTTTAGCAATTAACTACCAGCGTATCTCTACACTCACTAGCTATATTGGTAGAACCGTATTAGCTTACGGTACATTGACGGTGAGTCTAGCATTTTGCCTTTATAATTTTATGTGGAGTGAGCCAGTGATTGATTTTAGACCTTATCAAATAGGTAGCGATATCAACGTGATGCGCACAGTAGTTCAGCCCGAAAAGCGCGACTTTGTTTTCATTTACAAAAACAAAAATACTCAAGAGGAAAAAGAATTTAAAACATCTGAACTAGGAAATGTAACCGAAGATTGGGAATATGTGGACAGGCGTGATATTGTTTTAGACCCAGGTATTCCAGCCAAAATCACCAATCTTTTCATCTTCAATCATGAACAAGAAGAAGTGACTGAAGATTTGCTTCATAATCCAGAATATTCGTTGGCAGTGGTGAGTTATAAGCTTTCAAAATCTTGCGATTGCTGTTTTAAAAAAGAGCTGGATCCTATAGCGATAAAATGTAAAGAAGCGGGTATAGATTTTTATGGATTGACTAGTGAAGATGCTGCACCTTTTGTAAAAAAGCATGACTTGAGTTTTCCATTTTATTCTTCAGATGAAACACCGCTCAAAACTATAATGCGCTCAAACCCAGGATTGCTATTGCTCAAAAATGGGGTAGTGATAAATAAATGGCATCGTAAAGATTTTCCGACATACGATGAGTTAAACAAACAATACTTCAAGAAATAATGTATATTTCGATTAGTAAACCTTTGCACTTTAGCTAAATGAATATTATTGACTTTGTATGGAAACGATTGCTATCAGGCATTTTAGTCATCATAGGTGTGGTGGTTTTTATATTTTTATTGTTTAATGTGTTGCCTGTAAATAGCGCTCGTATGACACTAGGTCAACGAGCAGATACGGCTTCGGTAGCCGCTATCGAAAAAGAATTTAGACTCAATTTACCGTGGTATGAAAGACTAGGATATTACTTCAACGATTTATCACCTATTTCATTTCATAACACAAAAGATGAAAACCATCCTACTCACCTCGGACTCGAACAACGTAATGTAACTTTACTTTTCCATAAAAGCGATTATCAAATTGTCTTAAAATCACCAGATTTAGGTCGCTCATTTCAAACACGAAGAAAAGTAGCCGACATTCTTTCTGAAAAGATGGTGCCGACTGCTCTGCTAGGTCTTTTCGCTATGATTTTAGCAAGTATCATTGGCATATTTTTAGGCATATTTTCTGCCTTACGTCAATATTCATTTTGGGATAATTTTATTCTCACAGGCTCTGTGATGGGTATATCTCAGCCAGCTTTTTTTTCGGGCTTTTTGATAGCTATATTTTTCGGTTATTACTGGAGCGACTATACTGGGTTAAATCATCAAGGCTCCCTTATAGTACTCAATGATTTGGGTGATGAAGTATATGTATGGAAAAACTTGATTTTGCCTGTGGTGGCACTAGGTATTCGACCTATTGGAATTATAGCGCAGCTCACTCGCTCATCTATGCTAGATGCTATCACACAAGACTATGTGCGCACGGCTCGAGCAAAGGGATTGAGCGAAAACAAAGTTATCTACAAGCATACCCTTCGCAATGCGCTAAATCCTGTACTGACTTCTATATCGGGTTGGTTAGCAGCATTACTTACTGGGGCCTATTTTATCGAAACAGTGTTTAATTATGATGGACTAGGATTGCAGACCGTCAATTCTTTAAAGAATTTTGATTTTCCTGTGGTGATGGGAGCTGTATTGCTCGTTGCAGTCGTTTTTGTAATTGTAAATATAATGACAGACTTGCTTTATTCTGTACTCGACCCTCGAGTGATTGTAAAGGCGTAAATATGTATCCGCTTCCGTTGTTTATTGTGGGTTTCACTGGTGTAGGCAAAACTACATTTGGCAAAACTTATGCGCTCAAACATCAGCTTCCCTTTGTAGATTTAGATGCCTTTATTGAAGAAAAAGAAGGAAAAAGTATTTCCGATATTTTTCGTTCAAAAGGGGAAGATTATTTTCGAGAAAAAGAATCATCTTATTTAAAAAATCTAACGTCAAATATAGTGGTGTCAACGGGGGGGGGTACCCCTTGTTTTTTTGACAACATGGATTGGATGCTAAAAAACGGAACTGTACTGCATCTCAATGACAGCATCGAAAATATTGTCAAAAAGCTATTGAAAACAGATTTGTCTAACAGACCGCTGCTTGCTAATTTTAACCCAGCAGAATTAATCCAATGGATCGAAGTAAAAATGAACGAGCGATTACCATACTATGAAAAAGCGCACTACTCGTTAGATTCAGGCATAGGTTTAGATACAAACCTAAGATAGGCTATCCCTATTACAGCGGAGGTAAACGAGCCAAAGATAATGTACAATTTAGCTGCTTCTATTTCAGTGTAATCGGTGAATGCCAGTAAGGTCACAAATATCGACATGGTAAATCCAATCCCGCCCAATATACTGATTCCAAAAACTTGTTTCCAATTTACAAAACTCGGAAGTTGCCCAATTTTTAGCAACGATGAAAGAAATGAAAAACTAAAAATCCCTATGCTTTTACCCACAAACAAGCCGATTATTATACCCAATGCAACTGGAGAGCTCAGTTCTGAAATATATTGTGGACGAAGTTGCACAGCTGTATTGCAAAGTGCAAAGATTGGCAGTATTACATAATTGACTGGCTCTTCTAAAAAATCAACCAATAAGTTGAAAGGGGCTTTTTCATCGTTCGAAATTGGAATAGTAAAGGCAAGTAAAACTCCAGCAACAGTGGCATGAATACCACTCATAGCAGTAAATATCCAAAGCACTACTCCGAATATCACATACCACAAATAGGAAGTTACGGTTTTGTGGTTGAGATACATTAACACCGCCATGGTAGATGCCATACCTCCTATTGCCCAAAGTTGAATTTGGTCGGTATAAAACAATGCGATAACTAATACAGCACCCAAATCGTCTGCTACAGCTAATGTAGTAAGTAACACAAGTAGGTTTTGGTGCACTCGTCCTTTAAGTAAATTTAATATAGCCAGCGCAAAAGCAATATCTGTTGCCATAGGAATAGCCCAGCCATGTGCTTGAGTAGTGTCATGATTAAAAGCAATATAAATTAGCGCTGGCACCAACATGCCTCCTATAGCTCCAGCCAATGGCAATGCCGCCTTCTTCAAATCAGACAATGCGCCTACAAGCATCTCTCGTTTAATCTCTAAGCCTACTAATAGGAAAAAGAAACTCATCAACACATCATTAATGAAAGCCTCTACACTAAATGCTTTAGGCAAGAAAGGAGGCTGTACCGTATGGTGCCAAAAACCGACAAAAGATTTCCCCAAAGGTCCATTAGCCAGTATCAATGATATTGCAGCGCAAGTAATGACGATATTACCACCGCTGGTAAGTGTCTTTACAAATTCACGGAGCTGAAATTGGGTAATAGTAAGGATCTTCTTTGTACGCTTAAGCATCCTCAATTATACAAATTTTAGTTTTTCTAAAAAAAGCAATTATGATTTATTATTCACTTTGCACTTTACAATCCTGTTACGACAAATTCTGTACGTCTATTCCTGGCCTTTCCCTCTTCTGTTTTATTCTCGACTATTGGTTTACTACTACCATATCCCTTGTATGATAATCGATTTTCGCTAATACCATTTGATACGAGAAAATTATAAACAGACTTCGCTCTATTCTCAGACAAAACTTTATTTTCGGCTTCGATACCAGAATTGTCTGTATGCCCGCTCAACTCAATTTTTAGTGTTTTGTTTTTATTTAATAAATCTACCAACTGATTAAGCTCCGTCTTAGATACATCACGGAGTTCAAATTTATTTACTTCAAAAAATATATTGTTCAAAACTACCGATTTGCCAACTTCAATTTTCTTTAAATAAATATCCAATAGATAGGGCTCACTTTTAGTGAAATTTTTGAGCGAAAAATTGGCTGAATAAAACAAATAACCCTCTTTACTAACCGCACAAGCATAATCATTGCCATAAGGAATAGTAGCCAAAAACTCACCTTTAGTTTCTTCAGAACTCAACGTACCAAATACTTTACCGTTATCATCTAAATCAAACAAGGTAATAATGGCTTTTAGAGGTGCTTTAGTCGCGTCATCAAATACGCGACCCTTAATGTAGGTTACATGGAGTGGTTGCACAGTTTCGTCCAATTCAAATTTATAAATATCAAGACCACCATAACCTCCTGGCCTTTCAGAGCCCATGTACGCAGTCTTACCATCGGTGGTAATCGCTAGACCTATTTCATCGCCTGGCGAGTTGATCGGGAAACCAAGATTTACTGGTTTTGACCACTGTCCTGCTGCATCTTTTTTGGCATAATAAAAATCCGAACTACCGAAGCCTGGCCAACCATCAGATGAAAAATAAAGCGTCTTATCATCTGGATGTATGAATGGGCGCTCTTCATCTTTTTCTGTATTGATGTTTGGGCCCAAATTTACAGGAGTGGTCCAGTTAAAATCATCGCCCAAGGAAGTGCTCCAAAGGTCTAGCCCCCCAAAACCACCAAGTCTGCGCGATGCAAAGTAAAGTGTACGACCATCGGCAGAAATACAAGGCTGAATATCCCAGCCCGGTGTATTTACTTTGCTTCCCAAATTCTTAGGCCTATCCCAACCGCCTACGACACGTTTTGTATAATAATTATCACAATCGCCCATTCCATCTGGTCTGCCACAAGAGGTAAAAAATAAATATTTCCCACTAGGCGATATACAAGTGGCTCCTTCGAAATATTCATCAGTAGATATAGGTCGATCTACCAATTGCGTATTGGTGTATTTGCCATCTATCAATTCACTCATGAAGATATTTTCATCTGAGGCTCTACCTATTTTTTCATGTTTTGTAAAATATAAAAATCGTTCATCGGCAGTTACAGAAGGCATCAATTCATCTTGGTCCGTATTTACATCTGGCCCCAAATTCACAGGATTGAATTGCTTTGGTGATTGTTTTGAGGTGATAGCAAAATCGCAGCTTTTTAGCAAATTATCTACCTGCTTAGCATTAGCGTCACTGAGTTTTTGAGTGCTCAATTCAGTTAGTATTTTTTGAGCAGAAACATAGTCTCCAGCATACATATAGGACTGCCCACGCATATAATCCAACTCAGGACTATAGTTTGCTTTTAGCGCCTTTACTTTGTCAAAAGCGAGGGCAGCAGAGTCGTATTTTTTTGATAAATCAAAATATACTTTTCCTAATAACCACCATCCATCTACAAAATTGGGTTGACCTGCAAGCAAATTCGTCAAGATACTCGTAGCTTCTATTTTTTTGCCCATAGCAAAAGCTAAATCAGCACTTTGATAGCTTTCTTTTGTTTTTTTTGAACTGTTGCTCAATGTCACTGTCTGCGCAGTAGAGCAATTCACTAAAAAAATCAAAAAGAAATATGGGACAATAGATTTAAGCATTACAATAGATTTAAGGGATGTTCATGTATTTATGGACTTGGAGCGAAATGCGCCACTGAGGATTCGACTTTACATATCCAATTATGAGAGGCAAAAATTCATCTTCTTGTTGCCACTCGGGTTGAAGAAATAACAGACATTGATTAGATACTTTAGCTGCATACTCTTCTGCAAATCGAAAATCGTTCCTATGATTGATGATAACTTTCAACTCATGCGCTTTTAACATATTTTCATCATGTGGCAAAGAATATCGCTTTGGCGAAATTGTAACCCAATCAAATTGCCCTTTGAGTAGATAGGGAGCAGCAGTTTCGATATGGATGCGGATTTGCTTTTCTCCCAATGCAGCCGTAAGCGCTGTGAGGTCATACATGCTCGGTTCACCTCCTGTTATGACTACAAGTTTAGCTTCTGCTTCAAATACCCAGTTTACGATTTCTGAGATGGTGTATTTTGCATGCTTTGTGCTGTCCCACGACTCTTTTACATCGCACCATGGGCATTGCACATCGCAACCGCCTAAGCGCACAAAATATGCAGCACAGCCTTGGTACGCCCCTTCACCCTGTACAGTGTAGAAGTGTTCCATTACAGGAAATTTTGTTGGCTTTTGTGTAATAGACATCTATCTAGTCTATCAATTTTAACGTAAATTTAGCCTTATCGTATTGGGCATTGCCCAAATCAATTTTGTCATTGTTGATAGGCAACAATATCTCAAATGCATCGGGATTATTTTCCTCATACAGTACTACCTTAAATGCAAAACCGCTAATATCGGTCGATTTGAAATCTTGATTTAAGCTTGGCAAAATGATTGTTTTTCCATCTGGTGTGATTTGATAATTGGCATCTTGTGCTTTGAGTATTTGCATCTCGGGAGTATATTGGGGCACTAGATTTTTTTGACCAGTTAATGCGATTTTTTGTATTGCTCCATCGCTACTAGCAAAAGTGATTATACCGCCTTCGACCTTTTCACCCAAAGAATTGGCATTCGACAAATAGCCGAAAAATCGTTTTTCACTGGTGTTAGGAATGAGAACACGCAGTTCTCCATATGTAAAATCCATTATTTTTTTTCCGTTTCGGATATTGTAAAAAGTATATGAATCTTCGAAAGCATCTTTCACAGGACTGTGTACCGTAAGTAGTTTCATGCCAAAATCCACATCAGCAGCTTTGACTTCTTTTTGCCAATCTATATTTTCTGTGCCATCTAAGCTTTTTACTTTAATCAAAAAACTTTTTTCGCCACCAGTTTCATCACTCAAGGGTCTTTTCTCTGTAGATGTAACGGTAGTAACAAGTGTAGCAGGAGATTTACCAATGAGTTCGAGGAGGTCAAAATGGGTTTCGCCCTTTTCATAGGCGAGTTTACCATCCACTTTGGTCACTCTTATTGAGTTAGCTTGAGTATCAGAAAAAAGGGTATCGCCAGTAGAGGTTTCTTTGTTTTGATTACATGAGGTATGCAACAAAATGATAGCCATCAAAGCGAAAATTGAAAATTTATTTTCCATAGGTATTATTTTGTTTGAAAGCGGTGAGGGTATTTAAAAGTAAAGATACTACGGTCATAGGTCCTACACCTCCTGGAACAGGTGTTATAGCTGATGACTTTGGGGCAACTTCATCAAATTTCACATCGCCTTTGAGTCTCCATCCGTTTTTAGCAGTAGCGTCTGTGACCCGGGTAGTGCCCACATCAATCACCACCACACCTTCTTTTACCATATCAGCGGTTAGAAATTCTGGTTTTCCGAGGGCTGCAATAATGATGTCTGCCGATTTACATATTTCTTTAAGGTTGGTTGTTTTTGAGTGGCAAACGGTCACCGTAGCATTACCTGTAGGGTTATTGCCCGATAGCAAAATGCTCATAGGGCGACCAACAATATTACTTCTCCCTATTACTACACAGTGTTTTCCAGAAGTTTCAATTTTATATCGCTCTAAAATCTTTGTAATACCAAGAGGAGTAGCAGATACAAATGTAGGCAACCCCAGTGCCATTTTACCTACATTCACAGGGTGAAAACCATCTACATCCTTAGTAGGAGAAACGGCTTGAAGAATGGTATCCGCATTTATGCTTTTAGGCAAAGGTAACTGCACTATAAAACCATCAATAGTAGCATTGTGATTTAATTTTTCTACCTCAGCGAGTAGTTCATTCTCTGAAATAGTATTCTCAAAACGAAGCATGGTAGACTCAAAACCCACTTGTTCGCAAGCTTTGACTTTGTGCCCCACATAGGTTTCACTACCGCCATCATTACCTACCAATATGGCGGCTAAATGAGGAGCTCGCATACCTGTAGCCATTATTGATTGAACTTCAAGTGCTATTTCAGTTTTAAGATCGTCAGCTAGTTTTTTGCCATCAAGAATAAGCGGTGTAGCACTCATATTTACTTTCATTTTATAACGACAAATTTAGCAATCTTGGTATTTATAGCCGCTTTACTTTTCTACATTTAACTTCCTAATGTCAATTTCGTTAGAAAATACGCAAAGCCACTTCATGTGACTAAATATATTTAAAGAGAAGATCCCCTTTAATCCTCTACTAAAATACCTAGTTTATTGCCCCAATGCTTCTTTTAGTGCGCTGATTTTAGCTAGTGCATCTTCTCGCTTTTTGCGTTCGTTCGCGATGATTTCTGGTTTTGCATTTGCCACAAATTTTTCATTCGCTAATTTCTTATCGATACTATCCAAAAAGCCTTGTGCGTAACTAAGTTCTTGTTCTAATTGTTTTGGATCTACTTTGGTTTCAACTCCAGTGATGACAGTAAACTCATATCCTTTCACTATAAACGGCACACCTACTTCGGTTGTAGTCGCTTTTTCAAATACATTTACTTTCGCGAGTTTCGCAATCACCGATTGCATGGCATCGATCTTCACCTCATATTCGCCTTTATAAAAACAATCTACTGTTTCATGATTTTTCTTTTGTGTTTTAGCTCTGATTTCACGAATTGCGGTGATAATTTGGATGGCTAATTCCCCTTCTTGCAAAAGACTTTGTGCTGGATTAGAAAGTGCGTTTACTACTGGATATGCGGTTATACTAATAGATTCGCCATCTTTTCGTTCATTGAGATTAAACCATAGCTCTTCTGTGATAAACGGCATAAATGGATGCAACAATTGTGCAAGTTTTTCAAAATTTGCAATCGCCTCAGCGAGTGTTTTATCATCAATAGGTTGTTGATAATCGGGTTTTATCATTTCGAGATACCACGAACAAAAATCATCCCACACCAATTTATAGAGCGCCATCAATGCATCGCTAATTCTAAAATTGGTGAAGTGCTCTTCAATTTCGTTTACGGCTATTGCAAATTTAGCCTCAAACCAGCTATTTGCTGTGGCGCATACCGCAGGTTGGGCTAGCACTTCAACTTCCCATCCTTTGATTAATCGCAGTGCATTCCAAAGTTTATTAGAAAAATTTCGTCCTTGCTCACATAGTTTTTCATCAAATAAAATATCATTCCCAGCAGGTGAACAAAGCATCATACCTAGACGAACACCATCGGCACCATATTGGGCGATGAGATCAAGTGGGTTAGGTGAATTGCCGAGCGATTTGCTCATTTTTCTTCGCTGTTTGTCGCGAACGATACCTGTGTAATACACATTTTTGAATGGCTTCTCTCCTCTCCATTCATAGCCTGCCATTATCATACGCATTACCCAAAAAAACATGATTTCTGGAGCTGTGACTAGGTCATTGGTAGGATAGTAATATTTTATATCTGCGTTGTTTGGATCTTTAAAACCGTCAAAAACAGAAATTGGCCAAAGCCAAGACGAAAACCAAGTGTCGAGTACATCATCGTCTTGTTTAATTTCATTTTCAGAAAAAGTTAACCCTTTCGCACTAAACTGTGCTATGGCATCTACTTTCGTTTTGGCTACGGCAAATTCACCATCGGGCAAGTACCAAGCAGGGATACGCTGCCCCCACCATAGTTGACGACTTACACACCAGTCTCGGATGTTATCTATCCAATTTTTGTAACTATTTTTATAGCGCGATGGGTGAAAAGCTATCTCATCGCTCATTACATCTTCGAGTACCTGAGGGTTTTTTTCAAAAAATTTTTTCATATCCACAAACCACTGTAACGACAAGCGGGGTTCTATCACCGCATTGGTACGCTCACTACGTCCTACTTTATTTTGAATATCTTCCGTTTTGAGTAAAAGTCCTTTTGCTTCAAGTTCTTTTGCCGCTTCTTTTCTCGCTTCAAATCTGTCCATTCCTACAAAATAAGCCGCTGCCTCGCTGATAGTTCCGTCTTGATTAAAACAATCGATCACCTCCAGGCCATGACGTTTGCCAATTTCATAATCGTTCGTATCGTGCGCTGGTGTTACTTTCAAGCAGCCTGTACCAAACTCTAAGTCAACATAATCATCGGCTATAATAGGCACTTCGCGATATACAAATGGCACGATTACTTTTTGCCCTACCAATGTCTTATAACGTTCATCTCGGGGATTTATAGCTATAGCCACATCGCCCATGATAGTTTCCGGACGCACTGTGGCTACAGTCAAAAATCCACCGCCCGATACTAGCTTATATTGTACATAATATAACTTAGAGTTTTCTTCTGTATGCAATACCTCTTCGTTGCTCAACACAGTGAGTGCCTGAGGATCCCAGTTTATCATACGAAGATCACGATAGATGAGCCCTTTTTTGTATAAATCGATAAAACAATCTATCACCGCTTCGCTCATATCATCTTCCATTGTAAATCGGGTACGACTCCAATCGCATGAAGCACCAAGTTTTTTGAGTTGTTCGAGAATGATGCCGCCATATTTATCTTTCCATTCAAAAGCATATTTCAAAAATTCCTCACGAGTGATATCTGACTTTTTGATACCTTTTTCGCGCAACATCTGCACTACTTTTGCCTCAGTAGCTATAGAGGCGTGGTCTGTACCTGGCACCCAGCAAGCATTTTTACCTTGCATTCTTGCTCTTCGAATCAAAATATCTTGAATCGTATTATTGAGCATATGGCCCATGTGGAGTACGCCTGTTACATTGGGAGGAGGTATGACGATAGTGTATGGCTCTCGATGGTCTGGTGTAGATTTGAATAACTCATTATCCATCCAGTATTTATACCATTTATCTTCTTTGTCGAGTGGGTTATATTTTGATTCCATAGGGTTATATTAAATTACTTTTTTTGTATAAAAAGCTAAATCAATAGGATATTTCTAATTGATTTCCAAACATACTAATAATGAGAAAAAATTTACGCTTTCAATACGCTACGAGCAATGAGTTCTTTCATGATTTCGTTAGTTCCTGCGTAAATGCGTTGTACCCTAGCGTCAGCAAAGGCTCTAGCCGCTTGGTATTCCCACATGTAGCCATATCCACCATGTATCTGCACACACTCATCGGCCACTTTGCACTGAAGGTCTGAGAGCCAATATTTGCAGGCAGAGGCAGCCGCAGCCTCTAGTTTTCCTTCTAGATGTAGCTGTACACAATGGTCGGTATAAACACGCCCAATATTGACTTCTGCGGCCATTTCAGCAAGTTTAAATCGGATATTTTGTAGTTCGGCAATAGGCTTTCCGAATGCTTGTCTATCTTTTGTGTATTGAATAGTCACCGCTAACAAACCTTCGGCAGCACCAATAGCACCGAGTCCCACGACCAAACGTTCTTGAGATAACTCCGTCATTAAATATTTAAATCCTTCGCCTTCTACACCTAATAAATTTTCTACAGGTACAACTACATTTTCAAAAAACAATTCACAGGTATCTTGGGCGTGCAAGCCTACTTTTTCGAATGGTTTGCCTTTGGTATAACCTTTCATTCCTGATTCTATCAAAAATAAACTAATGCCTTTAGCGCCTTTAGTCGGATCGGTTTTAGCCGCTACCACACACACATCGCTGAGGTATCCGTTGGTGATAAACGTCTTTGAGCCATTAATTATGTAGTGGTCGCCATTCTTGATAGCCGTAGCGCGCATACCCTGAAGGTCGCTTCCAGCGCCTGGTTCAGTCATAGCGATAGCGGCAATAGCTTCTCCTGCTACCATTTTAGGTAGCCATTTGTTTTTGATAAACTCTGTGCCATAATGTTCTATATAAGGGCAAACGATATCGCTATGTAGTGGATAGCCAACTGCCTCCGATGCTAGTCCTAGTTTGGCTATTTCTTCAATTATTATGGCGTTGTATCTAAAATCTTTTAGCCCTAGTCCACCGTATTGCTCATCTACCTGCGGACAGAGATATCCCGCTTCGCCAAATAGCTTCCAGCTCTCTCTCGATACCATTTTGTCTTTTTCCCATTGTGCATGATGTGGTACAATTTCTTTGGATAAAAAATCACGTACTGATTGGGCAAACATGAGATGTTCTTCGTTGTAAATGGAGCGAGGAGTAAGCATTTTATATTGTTTAAGAGTGAAAAAGAATGCACAATAATAGCAACTTTTTAACTTAAACTAAAGTAAGAAGTAAGGCATTAAAGCCTTCCTTTTATTTGGAAGGTATTGTGTCTAAATGGGCTTGATACTTATTGTCAGGTAGTTCTAATACAATATCGTCTTTGGGGATGTTACTTCCAAATGTGCCAGCCAAACGCTTAAAAAAAGACTCTCTAGCATGTAGCGGTATAAATTCATTTTCATCTACATGAGCTATTTCTACATTCACTTTGGGCAGTTCGTTATATTCATTTTTATCTTTAAAAATTCGTCTAAAAACTATAGGTATAGCGCCTACATCTTTCAATCTTCGTTTCATAAAAGACGATAACATCGCATTTTGAAAAGGATCTGTAGCTAGTGCTATTTTTTTAAATCCAAGTTTTCGTGCAAGTTTCACTCCATTATAAATATTCTCTGTGCTATGCTCTGCTTTTGTTTCAGCGAAAGTGTTTGCTGCAGGTAAGCCTAAATACTCTGCATACGTTTTCATGGCTACACCTTCAATATAAGGTGTTTCTACTGCTGCTCCAGAATAAATCACATTTTTAGTAAACCCACTATCAAATAAATATTTTGACCAGGCTATACGAGCAGCCAAAATACTACCCAAATTTTCATCTCCTACAGGAGCACCAGGTACAATTACGACATCGTAGGGTTCATTTATATTGAGTTTGGAAAATTGCTTCTCTGCTCCTCTTTGCACTCCGCACGAACTAGAGATTACTAATAATATAGTTGCGAAAATTCCAATTTTTATAAAAGATTTCATCATTTTTTTATTTACCTAACGCCATTCTATTGAAATTGTTTTTAAATCAAAAAGCCACCTCTCGGTGGCTTTTTGATTTTTTTGAAAAGATAACATTATGGAAATATGCCCATGGCGTAGTAGGCGTTTTTGATTTTATTGATAGAAACCCCAAAGGCAGCGGTTCTCAAATCATGAATGTTTTTATTTTCCTTGTAGAATTCACGAATATCATTGTATGCTTTAATCATCGTGTCTTCAAGTCCAGAGTTGACCAAGTCAATCTCATCCGCACCATGTATTACTTTTTGTATTTGCGCTTTAGATGCTTTTTGCCCTGTAATGGACTCTACAAGCTCTATCATATTTTGCTGTCCTTTTTCTTCAAATCGCTTTTGCATACGACCGAAACGAACATGGGATAGGTTTTTTAACCATTCAAAATAGGAAACCGTTACACCACCTGCATTTGCATAAACATCAGGCACAATCATGATTCCATTTTTATTCAAAATCACTTCGGCAGCTGGAGTGATGGGGCCATTAGCTGCTTCGATGATGATTCGAGCTTTAATCTTTGGTGCGTTTACCTCAGTAATCTGTTTTTCGAGTGCTGCAGGTACTAAAATATCGCATTCCAATTCAAGCGCATCTGATGTCTTTTTGATATTCTTAGCTCCAGGGAAATTTAGGATTGAACCAGTAGCTGTTCTATGTTTCCATACCTCGAGGGCATCAAGGCCTTTATCAGAATAGATAGCTCCTTCCATTTCTGATATAGCAATTACTTTTGCATCATACTCTTTCAATATTTCCGCAGTATGGTAGCCTACGTTTCCAAGGCCTTGTATGATCACTCTCTTGCCCGCCAAGCCTGGTTCTAATCCAAGTTTTTTCATATCATCTTTGTATGAACATACTTGCGCTAAGGCATACACTACGCCTCTTCCCGTAGCGGCAGTACGACCTTTGATACCGTTTTGAGATACTGGTTTGCCAGTCACACAAGCGTAGCCATCTACTTCTCCTGGCTTCAAAGTCATATAAGTATCCATGATGATAGCCATTTCTTTTTCACCTGTACCATAATCTGGTGCTGGCACATCAAGTCCTGGACCAATAAAGTTTTTCTTTACTAGCTCTGTAGTATATCTACGTGTGATTGACTCGAGTACTTCTGGTGGTGTATTTCTTGGAGAAATTTTGATACCTCCTTTAGCTCCACCAAATGGAACATCCACGATAGCACATTTGTAGGTCATAAGTGCAGCCAACGCCATCACCTCGTCTTGATCTACATGCAAAGAAAATCGAATACCTCCTTTGGTTGGCATACGGTGATGTGAGTGTTGCACACGATATGCTTCTACAACTTTGATTTCATTTCCAAATTTTACTGGAAAGTTCATTTTGTAAATAGAGTTGCAGGCTTTGATTTGTTCCAATAGTCCTTTTGGAGCTTTGGTAAATGGTGCTGCCTTGTCGAAATAATACGAAACAGATTGAGAAAAGCTAAGTTCATTTAAGCTTTTATTATCTGGTTGAGATTTAGCCATGAGGTTTGATTTTGGGTTTGTAATTTTTGGTAGGACGAAGTAAGGGCATTTAATTATAATTCCAAATCATTTTAGGAAAACTTTACACGTACCAAACGGTTGGTAGATAACCTTAGAAATTATCATTTTATCTTTTGAGTAACCTGAGATATAGCTTCCATCATCATTTCCCAACTATATTTCTTCTTTTCGACTTTAATATTAGCTATAAAAACATCTTCCTTTTCTTCCTTATAAAATCGCAATAGAGCGTCAGCAATATCCTTAACAGAAACTTCAGTCACAAATCCTACTTTATCATTCGGTACGATTTCAGGTAATCCGCCTACATTTGTAACCAACATTGGCTTGTCGAAATGGTAGCAAATCTGAGTCACTCCGCTCTGTGTAGCATGTTTATATGGCTGTACTATCATATCTGCTGCACAAAAGAAACTCGCTACTTTATCATCAGGAATAAAATCCGTTTTGAGCACTACATTTTCTTGAATATTTAGTCGCTTTATTTGGTCTAAGTAAGGAGTCGCATCGGCATAAAATTCACCTGCAACGATAAGTGAAACATTCAATTTACGAATCCTTTCATCAGCCATCACATCGAGCAAAATATCTAAGCCTTTGTAATCGCGAATAAACCCAAAGAAAAGTATGTATTTTTTGTCAACTGCTAAACTCAATAACTGTCTGGCATTTACTTTAGAGATAGCTTCACCAAAATTGTCATAAAGTGGATGAGGTGAAAATGACTTAGGTTTATACTTGTCAAATAAGTCTAAATCCGCTAAAACTGATTTTGATTGGGCTATAAATCCATCAACACTTTTGACGAAAAATCGAGCAAGATTAAAATCTCCTATACGTTTTTCGTGAGGTATTATATTGTCAATAATAGAAATTACTTTGGTCTTTCCATTCCTCTTTACCAAGCGTGCAATCACGCCCAAACATGGTGCCATAAAGGGCAACCAAAACTTGATAAGCAACAAATCGGGCTGCTCATTTTTGATTTTATTGCCTACACTCCACCAGTTGAAAGGGTTGATACTGTTGACGGCTACACGAATATCTAAATCAACTGGTGCAGCTTGGTCACTGTATTGTGTAGTACCTGGAAAAAGAAAATCAGGATATTGCAAACTAAACGTATAAATCACTACTTCATGTCCCGCTTGCTGATAAGCTCTAGCCAAACGCTCATTGTAAGTAGCTAATCCACCACGAAGTGGATGTGCAGATCCGAGTAATACAACTTTCATAGATTATTCAATGAGTGCTAACCTAAACTATTTTTTTGAGTTGTGTAAAGGTACTCCGTCCAAAAAAATGAGATTAGATATTTATTTCTATTTTTCGGAAATGATAAAAACAGCTATTATACTCGCAGGCGGATTCGGTACTCGACTACAATCAGTGGTATCGGATGTACCAAAACCTATGGCTACAATAGATTCGAAGCCATTTCTACATTACCTTTTTGTATATTTAACGAAGTATAAGGTTGAGAAAGTAGTGCTGGCGGTGGGTTATCTTCATGAAAAAATTATTACCCATTTGGGATATAACTATCTTGGTATCGAAATTGAATATAGCATAGAGTCAACTCCGCTCGGTACCGGAGGAGGCATACAGCAAGCTATCTCTAAGACTACGGGTGATGCACTGATATTAAATGGAGACACTTTTTTGGAAATAGACTTAACGGCTCTTTACCATTACCACACTAGCCAAGAGGCCGATTTAACGATGAGCTTAAAACGAATGACTGATTTTGATAGATATGGAACTGTGTCGATAGAAAACAATAGGATAGTTCGCTTTAATGAGAAGAAATATTGCGAAAATGGGCTAATAAATGCAGGGGTATATATCTGTTCTAAGGCTATATTTGAAAAAGAAAAAATGCCCACAAAATTTTCATTTGAAGTAGATTTTTTGACACCAAAGCTCCTCGATATAAAAGTTTGCGGATTTGAAACGGATGGCTATTTTATCGATATAGGCATACCTGATGATTATAAAAAAGCGCAAGAAGAATTGCCACAAAAGTTTGATATATGAATATTTTTGACCAATTGAAAGTAGATAAGAGTTGGACACTATTTCTCGACCGAGATGGGGTGATTAATTTACATTTTCCGAAGGATTATGTAAAGACATGGGATGAGTTTTATTTTCTTGATGGGGCTATCGATGCTATCGTAAAGTGTAGTGCCCTTTTTGGCCGTATTGTAGTAGTGACAAATCAGCAAGGCGTAGGAAAAGGTAAAATGAGTGAAGAAACCTTACTTGATATTCACCGAAATATGCTAGCTGAAATACAATCCAAAGGCGGCAGACTTGACTCAATCTATGCGGCCACTACCCTAGCCGAAGATGATATTTTTGGACTTAGAAAACCTAAGATAGGCATGGCTATGCAGGCCCAAAGTGATTTTGATGAAATTGATTTCGCAAAGTCTATCATTGTAGGCGACTCGATTACAGACATGGAGTTTGGCCGAAATGCGGGTATGTTTACCATTTTTATTTCCGAAAAAGAAAGTTCAGATCAGGTTGAATCTGTTTTGGTTGATTTTAAAATAAATCGCTTAGCAGACTTAGTGGAGTAATCAAGCTTTTGTGCTTGAATAAAACTTGATGTCTTGAATGATTTTGTCCGCTAGCTCATCTGCACTCGTTTCAGACTCACTCTCTGCATAAATGCGGATAATAGGCTCTGTATTTGATCTACGAAGGTGCACCCAATCCTTTTCAAAAGATATTTTAAGTCCATCTTCTGTATTCGCTTCGTATTTATCGTACTTAGTTTCTATAGCATCAAAAATCTTTTCAATGTTAGCGCCAAGGTCTAAATCAATTTTCTTTTTGGCTATAAAATAATTGGGATAGCTCGCCCTTAGCTCACTTGTTTTGAGTCCGCTTTTAGCCAAGTGTGTCAAAAACAGTGCTATACCGACTAAAGCATCTCTACCATAATGCAACTCTGGATAAATTATTCCGCCATTGCCTTCACCTCCTATAATCGCTCTTTCCTCTTTCATTTTTTGCACTACATTGACCTCTCCTACTGCTGAGGTGTAGTAGGTGCCCCCATAACCTTCTGTCACATCCTTCAATGCTCGTGTAGAGGAAAGATTTGAAACGGTGTTCCCTTTTTTGTTTTTCAAAATATAGTCTGCTACAGCTACCAAAGTGTACTCCTCACCAAACATATCGCCCGTTTCTGAAACTAACGCCAATCTATCTACATCAGGATCTACTACTATACCTAAGTCTGCTTTTTGCTCTTTTACCACTTTTGAAATCTCAGTCAAGTTTTCGGCTAGTGGCTCTGGATTGTGTGGGAAATCGCCATTGGGTTCGGTATAAAGTTCGATCACCTCTGACACGCCCAATGCATTCAACAATTTTGGTAAAGCAATTCCGCCTGTTGAGTTGACACAGTCTATAGCTACTTTAAAGTGCTTCGCTTTTATAGCCTCTATGTCCACTAGTTTCAATTTCAAAATATCTGCAATGTGCTTATCTATGTATGTATCATCTTGCGAATAGCTACCTAGGCTATTCACATCTTCATACTCGATTGTTTTGTCCTCCGCTATTCTAAGTACCTCATCGCCAGCTTTGGCAGAAAGAAATTCGCCATGCGAATTGAGTAATTTGAGTGCGTTCCATTGTTTTGGATTATGGCTGGCAGTAATGATGATACCTCCTCCAGCTCGCTCTGCATGTACAGCAAGTTCGACTGTAGGAGTTGTAGAAAGTCCTAAATCGACCACATCCATACCTATCGACATCAAGCTACCACATACAATCTGATTGACCATAGGGCCAGAAATACGGGCATCGCGTCCTATCACTATCTTTCGATTTCCTGTAGTTTCGAGTATCCAAGTACCGAAGGCTACTGTATATTTCATAATATCTAGGGGCGTTAAGTTTGCGTTGGGATAGCCGCCTATAGTGCCTCGAATGCCTGAAATGGATTTAATAAGTGTCATTGCCGATTTAAATTTAGGGCGTAAATGTAATTATTTTAAGATGCTGACAATCGTACTTTTTTTGATGCCCAAAAACCATGCGCTACCACAGATAAGAGAATGATACTCGCACCCACAAAAAACGATATTGACAAATGCTCATGTTCATTAAAGAAAAAGAAAGCTAGGCTCACACCATAAATTGGTTCGAGATTGATAGAAAGGTTGAGTGTAAACGCATCTAGGGTTTGTAATGCTTTTAATGAAAATACTAATGTTAGATGGGTACAAAAGAACGCCAAAATAACAAGTTGAATGCTGTCGAATGTGGAAGGCAGTATTTTTTGAACATCAAAATAGCTGATATAAAATGGTAATAAGCAAACTAAAAAAGCAACACCACTCGCTATTTCGACAAATGAAACCATGACTGGGTCATGTTTTGTTACAATAGGTTTATTAAACACATTGAAAAGCGAACCTACTAATGCGGCCATCAATGCCAATAAAATACCAAGTCCATAAAAAACTTCTGCATTGAAAATAATAGAGATCCCTATTAAAGCCGCAAATCCGAAAATAAGTTCACTCTTTTCTACTTTCTTTTTTAGAAGAAGCCACTCAAAAAAAACGGTAAATAAAGCCTGAGAGGCCAACATACTCAAAGTAATAGAAACATTTGATGCTTTAATGGCTGCATAAAAAAACAACCAATGTATCGTAATTAAAACGCCCACAAAAGCCATCTGCCGTAGGTCTTTAATAGATGGAAGGAGGAGTTTTTTTATCCAAAATGCATGGATACCTAATGTGATAGTAGTCAATATCAATCGATAAGTAACGAGCAAACTTTCGTTTAATTGAATGCCTCTACCGAGCACTCCTGTAAGCCCCCAGAGCAGTACTGAAAGGTGCATATAGAGCAAGGCTTGGCCATAGCTCGTTTGCGGGTTTAGGTATTTTTTGTACATGCGCTGCGAAGATAACAAGGCTTTGCAGATAAATTATGATTGTTTAAAGGAAAAATGGGAATCGGTATTCTTTGTGTAAAAGATATGTACTATTTTTAGCGATATGGAGAAAACATCGACCAATTTATGGCTACCTATATTAATTATAATTTTGCTTGGCATGACAATGCAGCCTTCTATCGCTCAAACAAATGATAAAACACCATCATTAAAAATACTCGCCTGGAATATTTATATGCTTCCAAGTATTGTACCCCTTCCTAGTCGAGCTAAAAGAGCTAAAAAAATAATAGATACATTACGCAATAGCGATTTTGACATTATTGTGTTCCAAGAGGCTTTCCACAAAAAAACGCAAAAATATTTGGCTGAAAATCTAGCAAGTGCCTATCCATATATGTATGGCCCTTTCAATCCAACAAAGAACCCTTTTAAAATTAATAGCGGAGTATGGATATTAAGCAAAACTAAAATGAATGTGCTTGGCAGCATCGTATATAAGTCAAAAAGCGGTGTAGATCAAGTGTCTCAAAAAGGTGCTGCATTGCTTGAAGGCGCACATCATGGGCATAAGTTTCAGCTACTTGGCACTCACATGCAGGCCGATTACAAACCCAAAATTAGAGAAAAGCAATTTGAACAAATGAATAGTGAATTGCTCCATAAATTTCAAGAACAGGGTGTGCCTCAAATCATTTGTGGCGATATGAATACAGAGCGTGAGTTTGAAACGGATTATAATAATATGCTCACGCAACTTGATGCTACAGATGGTGAGATTGAAGGGGTTCAAAAAGAAACCTATGATGGTTTTACTAATGAGATTGTAGCTAAAACATGGGGAAAGAAAAAAACAAATTTTGACTATATCTTGATCAAAAAAAATGGAATAAAATTCAAGAGTAAAAAACGATGGGTAAGTGTACTAAAAGGCCGCTGGAGTAAAAAGAAAAGTGATTTGAGCGACCACTACGGCATCGCCTGCGAGCTATATTTCTAAAATATTATGCAATACAATTTTTATGGCATAGTTTTCGTTTATTAACTAATATGAAAACTTTATTTCTCCTAGCGACTTGTGTTTTTGTGAACTTTTCTTTTTCACAAGCAGATGCATATTTAGCTGCAATACCCAAGTACAACGAATCGAGCAACTTTGAAGACAATCGATACGAGAAAATGACATGGCAGCAGTTTTACAGATTGGAAGAAATTAACGAACCTGTAGACCCAATGAACTATGACAGTGACTTGATGAATGCAGCCTTATTTTTTGCGATAAATAAATACAGAAGTACATTGGGAGTGCCTCTGCTTAGTTTTGAGCCGAGACTACGCGATGCCGCGATGATTCATAGCGACCAAATGGTGAGGCGCAATTTTTTTGATCACACTAATCTTTATGACGCTAAAGTAAAAATGCCGAACAATAGGGCAGAACTATGTGGGTTTAATGGCGAACATCTAGCCGAAAACTTAGCCCGCATGTTTGTAGATATGCAAAACTTGCCTAACTATACTCAGCTAGCAGATAAAGTAATCGCTGCGCTCAGCAAATCGAAAGAGCACGAAAAACACATGAGAGATCCAAAGTATGATCGATTAGGTACTGGATTTATTTTTGAAAATAAACCTACATCGGGTGTATTTTATTTTCGTACATCACAAAACTTTGGCAAAAACTGGTAAGCTAAAGCAACGCTACAAGTTCTTGATAAAAACGAGTAGCCACATCATCTAAAGTAAACTGCTGTCCTGTCAATTTTAAAAGACTAGTCACTCCTTTGTCTGATAATCCGCAGGGTACTATTTTATCAAACCAACTTAAGTCTGTCGTTACATTGATAGCAATGCCGTGCATAGTGACTTGTTTACTCACTTTTATACCGATGGCACATATTTTTTTAGGATAGGAATCGACATCCACCCAAATTCCGGCTGCTCCCTCAAGCCGCGATGCGTCTATATTCAACTTTGAAAGTAAATTTATTACGGCTTCTTCAAGTTTTGATACAAAGGCAGCTGTGCCAATATCAAAATTGGCTAAATCGAAAATAGGATAAACCACTAACTGTCCTGGTCCATGAAAGGTAACATCTCCTCCCCTGTCAATTTTAAAAAATGAAGCGCCAATCCTGCTAGGGTTGAAAAGCAAATGGCTTTCGTCCCCATTTTTGCCTAGTGTGTAGGTAGGCGGATGCTCACAAAAAATCAAATGGTTTTCGGTAGGTTGTCCAGTCGATTTATTTGATAGAGTTTGCTCAAATAGCCGAGTTTGCAGGGCTAATACTGTGTGGTAAACTTCTTTGCCTTTTTGATGGACAATAATTTTTTTTCTATCTCGATCCATAGTGGATAGTAGGGTTTATTTGGGTTAATCGCATACCACTTTTCATAATCTTCCTTTAAGGAAATATCGCCTACTATTTTTGCAAAAGTACTATAAAGGCGAGCGTTGAGACGTAGTATGGCCGCATCAAACTCATTTGGTTTATCAAGCGTTTCTTTGAGTATTGAGTTGCCCGTGAGTCTATCTATCTTGATATATTGCTGAATAGGCTCTGCCATTGACTTACCTGATTTTCCTGGACTAAAATTGACCTCTGCATAAAAAGGTACAGGAGGCATCAACTGCTCACTTTTACTATTTCTTAATACAAAAGCATGATCAGATATAACCGTGCTGCCTTCATCTGTAACCCCATAATCTTTATACTTCCACTCACTCACTCGTTCTCGATTATACAGCATTCCATAGTCCAAAAAACAAACCGAATCGTGCGGTATCACTACAAAATAATTAATATCTGACAGCAACGAACTATACCGCAGCGTATCGGTTTCTAAAAAGGTAAGATTATCTTCCGTATCTAAAAAATAGAGCGGTGCAAAATTAAAATATTTGATACATGCACTAATGATTCGCAAGTTTTGGTCGAGCGATTTCGCCTCTATCTTGTCGGCTATTTTTGTGCTACCAGCAGTTCTATAGGCCGCTATTTGCTTTTTGTTTGTTTTGAGCCTCACTACTATCGGTTTTGTACGCAACTCAAGTATCGCTTGAGCTGCGGCATTGATTTCGCTTTTAGTAAAATCAAATTGCAGATTTTGCTTTGAATATATCGTCTTAAAATTTACATTCAAATCGGCTGTATCGAGACTATTAGAAACAATTTCAACACTAGCTGTAGGTGCATAAGGTGCATATACAGATTGAGCAATCAAAAGCATCGGAAACGCACTTATATATATTGCCAACAACCTAATCACAGTTCCATTTTTATTACATCTTCAACTACTTCGGCAGGAACAAATTTTTCTATTTTCCCTTTCCCTCTTATTATTTCGCGGACTATGGTTGATGAAATAGAAGAAAGTTCTGCCGATGATAGCATCAAAATAGTTTCTACATCTTTGACCATGGCGCTATTGAGATGTGCTATTGTTTTTTCATATTCAAAATCGGCAGCCGAACGAATGCCCCTAATGATGTAATTGGCATCTTTTTCAATACAAAAATTAATCGTCAATCCGTGATAAGATTCTACACTGATTTTAGGTTCATTTTTAAACACTTTTGTAATCCATTTTTCACGTTGTTCAAGTGTAAAAAGGGATTGCTTCTGAGAGTTTATACCTATGCCTATGATGATAGAATCAAAAAGTGGTAGCGAACGCTTCAAAATATCAACATGCCCCACTGTGATAGGATCAAAAGAACCAGGAAATACAGCTATTTTTTTCATTGTTACAAAAGTAATCAAACTGACTATAAAATAGTCAAATCAAGTAATTAGGTTTCGTTAATTTTAAGAAAATAGCTTATGAAAAGCGCGCTTTCACCTCATCTTTATACACTTTACCTACAGGTAGCTGGTGTCCATCTTTGAGTGTAACGGCTGTGCTTGATATCGTTCTTACAAAACGAGTATTCACGATATAAGATTTATGGATACGCAAAAACTGAGCTTCAGGCAATGTTTTCTGTAGGTTTTTTAAGGCTTCTAAAGTGACTACGAAGTTTTTTTCTAAAATAATTTTTACATACTCGCCCAAACCTTCAATATATTTAATTTCATCAAGCATGATTTTCACTACTTTGTAATCCGATTTTACGGTGATAAAATTTGGCTTCTCCATCTTGTTTTTTTCATCCTCGGTTCGATAGGCTATCTGTGCCTTTGCTCGCTCTACAGAGTGCTGAAATCTATCAAACGAAAAAGGCTTGACAAGATAATCGACTACATCTAGCTCAAAAGCTTTTAGTGCCTTGTCATGGTTGGCTGTAGTGATGATGGTGACAGGTCGATGAGTTAATTTTTCGAGCATTTCAATCCCAGTCATTCCAGGCATCTGAATATCAAGAAAAAGCATATCCACCTTTTCTGTTTCTAAAAATGACATTGCTTCAATAGCCGAGTTAAATTTTGCAACAACTTGAAATTCCGAAAATTTTAAACAAAAGTTTTCAAGTATTTTAAGCGAAGGAAATTCATCATCTACGAGTACTACATTTATCATATCATTGGGGTTTAGTTTTGCTTTAAAAAAATCATCTTGGTATTTTCATAGCTCCTTGAAAATAATCTTTGCTATCCTTTAGTTTTAGCATGCCTCTAGGACTATAGTTTATCTCAAACCTACGTACTAAGTTTTTAATCCCTATGCCCCCAGGTTGGTTATTTTGCTCAGCTATCACCGATTTACTATTTTTTACAGAAAAATATATATATCCGATTCTAATATTACAAATTATTTCGATAAATCCCTTCTTATTTGATCCTAAATCTCCGTGCTTGAATGCATTTTCAATCAAGGGGGTAAAAAGATTAGGTACTATCAGCACATCTTTAGGGTCGCCCTTTACTTCAAATGTTATCTTGACAGGGTCTGCAAATTTGAGTTGATATAAATCGACCAGCGAACGGACACAACCTATCTCTTCAGTCAATTTCACCTTCGGTTGATTACACTCATAAAGAATATATCTCAACAACTCAGAGAGTTTCAGAATCATCTCTGGCGTTTTGGGCGAGTTTTCGAGCGCCAGCGAGTAGATATTGTTGATAGAATTAAACAGAAAATGAGGGTTTATCTGCTCGCGCAAAAACTTCAACTCAGCTTCAAATTTTCTAGCCCGAAGTTCTAAAAGTTCATTTTCAAAATACACCCTAGACATAGCTAACTTGAGCAACGTACTCAGGGTCAGGAAGATAAAAATGGTGATACCCAGCCAAAGTACATACCGAATGTTATAGGTAAATACTTGAATTTCCTCAGGTACATTAAATAAGTACAACTCAATGAGATATTGTATAGTAGGTGCTAAAATGAGCATTCCTATCATGGCCATGGCATACCTCCTAAAGTCACCTCGCTCAAAATACTCTGGCATAATCCACAAAAAATTGAGATAAAATACGAGCGAATTGAGTACTACGACAAGCGTATTTCTTTGTAATGCGTATGAAAGCGGTAAGGATTGTGTATTGATAAATGTGAGCACCCCAAAATAGAGCACCCAAAATATGATATGCAGTATGACTGTGTAGTCTATCACAAATTTCCCCTTTGGCGTTTCTAGTTGTATATTATTCAAAATGTTCTCGTTAGTTCCCAAATTTACATTTACATTTTTCATTTTCATGTTTCAATCCATTCTTTCATTGAATAAATACAGGCTATCATGTAATTTTAGTCTAATTTAGGCGAATGAATTATCAATATGAAAGAATTTATTTTTTCTCGACTAGCTTATCTCTATACTATTAGTGTAGTTCGCTATTTGGTTTTTGCAGGTGGCGCATATCTGCTGTTTTATATTTTAAAACGTTCAAAATGGTGGTATCTCAAAATCCAAGATAAACTACCTGACAATTCGCATATCAAGCATGAAGTAGGCTACTCGTTACTTTCTATGCTTGTTTTCGCTTTTATTGGTGTAGGCGTATCGGTGTTGCACAAAATGGGTTACACACAGATATATACTACATTTTCAGACCACAGCATAGGCTACTTTTTGTTTACTGTCGTGTCTTTGATACTATTGCATGATACGTATTTCTATTGGATGCACAGGGCTATTCATCACAAGGGAGTGTATCGATTAGTACATAAAATCCATCATCATTCCACTAATCCTACTCCTTGGGCTGCCTTTAGTTTTCACCCTCTTGAGGCAATAGCCGAGGTAGCCATTTTACCCGTTTTTGTATTTTTATTACCACTGCATCCATTGGCCATACTGGCTTGGCTTTTGTTCATGACCAGCATGAATGTGTTGGGACACTTAGGATTCGAGATTTTCCCAAAAGGATTTACGACCAATCGATTTACAAAATTAGCTAACACGTCTGTGCATCACAACATGCACCATAGGCTAGTAAACTGCAACTATGGTTTATACTTCAATTTTTGGGATAGATGGATGGGTACTAACCACGTAAATTATGATGAAGAATTTGAAAAAATAGCGACTAAAAGAGCTAAGCCTATCATCGCTGATGAAAAAAGCTACTTGTCATAGTTGTTATGAAACTTAGCTTTAATTTCATTTGCTGAAGTGAGTACACTTTGTTTCAATCCTTCTTTATACGCATCTAGTTGTTTTGCCAATTCTGTAGAAGAAACTCCTAAAATCTGAACTGCCAATATTGCTGCATTTTTAGCACCATTGAGGGCCACGGTAGCTACAGGCACTCCCGATGGCATTTGTAAAATAGACAATACCGAGTCCCAACCATCTATCGAATTGGATGATTTGATAGGCACTCCTATGATTGGCAATGAAGCACAAGAGGCTACCATACCTGGCAAATGCGCTGCTCCTCCAGCACCAGCTATTATAACTTTCACTCCTCGATTCCGAGCACTACTTGCATAATCAATCAGCCTTTCTGGCGTTCGATGTGCACTTACTACCGTAAGTTCATAGGGTACTTTAAAAAAATCAAGAATTTCTACTGCCTCCTGCATTATTGGCAAATCGCTTTTGCTGCCCATGATCACTCCTACCATACACTACTTTTTTTGTAAAAGTAAACAAACATCGGATTAGTTGTATTGAAACTTTTAATCATATAATACGTAGTTCTTAAAAACAGAAATATGAAAACAAAACTCTACTTAATTCTATTTCTTTTCGTTTGCACCAAAATCTCGGCATTCGACTTTCCCAAAGAGTACTATTTTGCACATAAATTTATCGATGGCGAAAGGCTAAAAGAGATTGCTGCAACGTATCAAGTCCCCTTTGAAAAATTTATGGAATTAAATAAAATTGCGGCTACTTCTGGGATAAAATCGGGCGATGTTATACGCATTCCAATGATTAATTTACAAGCGATAGTAGCCACATACAATGGTCAAGAGTATAGCTTGCTTTGGATAGAAGACTTCACTCAAATGGATGGGCAGGACTCTTCGGCAATAATTTTAAATGAATTAGTACACATTAGCATTGAAAGTTTAAACAACGGACTAGTCAATATTGCAAACAAGCGAAATATGGACCTTATTACCATCTACTTTACAAATGATGAAAAGGTGGAAATTTACGATCCAGAACAAGTAAAAATGCTTTTAACCAGCTTGCAGAGAGTTCATTTTCTAAGAAACAACTCGCACATGGTTTTTAACCGCGGCTAATTTCTTTTTTAGCACTTCAACATCATTATCGAGAATGGTGATATGCCCCATTTTGCGACCGGGCTTTGTATTTTCTTTTCCATATAGATGCAAGTGAACACCCTCTATAGCCATCGCCTTGTTTAAGTTCTCATATTTTACCCTACCAGCGTATCCCTCTGCTCCTATTAGGTTCCACATGACCGTAGCATGATGATATTGTGGCTCGATTAGGGGCAAAGATTGGAAAATACGGAGTTGCATATCATACTGCGAAATAGTAGCAGCCTCGATGGTAGCGTGTCCGCTATTGTGCGCTCTTGGCGCTATTTCATTTACAAATATTTCGTCATTATTATCTAAGAAAAGTTCTACAGCAAACATGCCAGCTGAGCCAAAAGCTTTGACTGTTTTTTCAGCAATAGTTTTTGCTGTTTGAGCAATGACAACATTTACTAATGATGGAGCTAACAAATAATCAACTAAGTTGAGCTCAGGGTCAAATACCATTTCTACTGGAGGATAGCTCACGATGACACCATCTAACCCTACCGCAACTATCACCGCTAGTTCAGTTTTTATATCTACTAGGTTTTCAAGCACAGAGGGCACATCAAACGATTTATCCAAATCGCTTTCGTTTCGCAAAAGTTGAACACCCTTGCCATCATATCCCCCCGTTCGCATTTTTTGAGCTATTGGAAACGGCATCTCACTTGCTATAATCTGCGCTTTGTTTTGTACTAGCATATAGGGCGAAGTAGGTATATCATGCCCTGTATAAAATTGCTTTTGAAGTCCTTTGTCTTTAATGGTTTTAATAGTAGCAGGTGATGGAATGATTATTTTCCCTTCTTTCTCTAAAATCTCTAGTGCTGCTACGTTTACATCCTCTATTTCGATAGTAAGTGTATCTAACTGCCTTCCAAACGCTAATACAGCCTCAAAATCACGAATATCGCCAAACACAAAATGATGGCAGAGGTGTGCAGATGGACATGCATTATCGTTTTCTAATACCCATGTTTCGATATCATAATTTGCTGCTGCTTGCAGTAGCATTCGCCCCAGCTGGCCACCACCCAATATCCCTAATTTCATTGATTAAAATTATAATGTGAGCGAATATATAAAAACATTGAGTCTAATTGCTCGACAATAGCTGTGTATGAATAGCCGTTACATTCGGCATCAAATCCATGATTTTATCATTCACAATCACATAATCTGCTACTGCGATCTTTTCTTCTTCTGGTATTTGTGCGGCTATGCGTTTCAATACCATTTCCCTTGTCGATTGATCACGCGCCATTACTCGGCTTATTCTATCTTCTAACGGGGCAGTTACTACAATGAGTTTATCTAAGTCTTTATAAGAACCCGTTTCTACCAATAGCGCAGCTTCTTTAATACAATAGGGATATTGATTATTAGCTAAAATCTTTGCCCAAGATTCATAGTCTCTCTTGACAGCAGGATGAACTAGTTCATTTAACTGAAGTAATTTGACTTCATTGTCAAAAACGATATTTGCGAGGTATGCTTTATTCAATTCTCCATCGAAAGTGTATGCTTCACTACCAAAAAGGTTTTTTATTTCCATTACGAGATGGGTATCGTCTTGCATCAATTGTTTCGCCCGAATATCTGTGTAATATACTGGAGTACCTAATCGCTCAAATATAGCACAAACTGTACTCTTGCCGCTTCCTATCCCTCCAGTTATCCCTACTTTAATCACACAAAATTATTTTGTTTCAGGTGTCTGAATTAACTTCGACAACTCTGCAGATATACTAGATTTTTCGATTTTAACCCGTACATGACTATCGATACGTATCATCAAGGTAGTGTCTGCTACTTCATCTACTACAGCGTGTATGCCAGAACTAGTAACCACTTTATCGCCCTTTTTAATTTCATCAATAAAAAGCTTTGCATCTTTCGCCTTTTTTGATTGAGGTCTGATAAAGAAAAAATATACTACAGCAAAAATAGCTCCGTAAAAGAGCAACATAATAGTTGGATTCATAACAATTGGTTTATTTTTTAGAGTTTAGTTTGATTTAGGTACACGCACAAAGCCATTCATAAATATTTGCTCTTGGTGCTTTTGAGTGTTTACCTGAAGTGTTACGGACTTTGTCTGCGGACCTTCTTTTCCTTCGCTATTAAAGCGGACACGAACTTCAGCCTCTTTTCCTGGAGCTATAGGGTCTTTAGGATATTCAGGTACAGTGCATCCACATGATCCGAAGGCGTTGCCAATGATTAAATCTTTGTCTCCAGTATTGGTAAGCTTAAAAACATGCACCACGGTATCGCCTTGATCAATAGTATCGAACTCAAAGGTAGTTTCGGTAAAAACCAAGGTAGTAGTATCTTTGAGAATAGATGTAGGTAATCCTGCATAGGGATTGCCTTTTTTTCTGCAAGAATAAATTGAAATGGCGAATAAAAAAGTAAGTAGGAGAATTGCTGATTTTTTCATTTTTAATATTTAAACAAAAATAGGCGATTAGGATTAAAAATTGCCCAACCGCCTATTAAAAATTGATAATTTTTTAATTAGCTACTTTTGCTTCTTCTTTCTTGTTTCTGAGAAGGAGTAGATCTACCATGATTGGTGCTGCTATGAAGATAGAAGAATATGTTCCTACGGCTATTCCGATAAGCAATGCAAACGAAAACTGACGGATAGCCTCACCTCCAAAGAAGAACAATACTATAACTACTAATTCTGTAGCTACTGATGTCATAATCGTACGACTCAAGGTAGTATTGATTGCATCGTTTACATTTTGTACCAATGTTTTGGTAGGATAAAGCGCTATGTGCTCTCTAATTCTATCAAATACAATCACTGTATCATTTACAGAATATCCAATCAATGTAAGGATAGCAGCTACCACATTTTGGTCAATCTCAAGTGAGAATGGGCTGATATGACGAAGCAATGAGAACAAGCCCAATACAATCACAGGATCATGAATTAACGCAACGATAGAGCCTACAGCATATTCGAGCTTCTTGAATCGAACGAAGATATAGATACCTATACCCAAAATACCTAAAATACCTGCTAAAAATGCACTCTTACGAATGTCATCAGCTATGGTAGGCTCGATACGTGTAATCGACTTGATATTTCTTGTTCTAAATGATTCAAAATCTCCTTTAGTAGCAAAGTAAGGTGTTATACCTTCAAACATTTTACTTTCAATCAAGCTATCCGTGTTCGGGTTATTTTGATTGATCAAATAAGCCGTAGTGATTTGAATCTGACTGTTGCTACCGTATGTTTTCACAAGCGGTTTTGAGCCAAAACTAGTTTCTAGTGCTGTAGCGATCTCAGCTGTTTTTACGTCTTTATCAAACTTTACTACATAGCTACGTCCTCCTTTAAAATCTACGCCCAAATCAAAGCCAATGAAAATCATGGATACAAATGCAATGGCAAATGCAATAGTAGATAATACATAGAAAAATTTACGTTTTTCCATAAAGTAGAAATTGAATCCTCTCAAAAAGTTCATCGTGAAGTCACTACCAAATTTGATGTTGTATTTTTTATCTACTACCCAATTAAACACAACATGTGACCAACCAACTGCTGTAAATAATGAAGTAAGGATACCTATTACGAGTGTTACCGCAAATCCTTTTACTGGACCATAACCAAAGAATAAAAGTACAATACCAACCAAAAGTGTAGTCAAGTTACCATCAAAAATGGCGGAATAGGAATGTTTGTATCCATCTTCAATGGCTTGCTTGAGCGCTTTTCCCTTCAAAATTTCCTCACGGATACGCTCATTGATGATTACATTAGCATCTATAGCTATCGAAAGGGTAAGCACGATACCAGCCATACCTGGCAATGTAAGTGATGCTCCGAAGTTAGCTAGTACACCTATAATGAAGAACAAGTTGAGAATCACAGCTGCTATAGCAATTAAGCTTGATGAGGTATAATATACTAATACAAACAAACACACTGCAATAAATCCAAACAACATAGATAAAAGTCCAGCATTGATTGCTTCCTTACCCAAAGATGGCCCAATCACTTGCTCCTCAATAATTCTAGTGCGCGCTTCTAGCTTTCCTGATTTCAAGATATTCGCTAAATCTTCTGCTTCTTGAATATCACTTATTCCAGTGATTTGTGTGTTTCCTCCCGATATTTTAGACTGTACTCTAGGTGCAGAAAACACTCTATTATCCAACACAATAGCCACACATTTCTTTACTGGCTTTCCATTTACAGTACCATTCACGGCATCATCAGTCATTTTCTCCCACTTATTTGCGCCAAGAGAGTTCATAGACAATGTGACTTGCGGAGAACCCGTTTGGTCAAATCCTTTGCTTGCATCTGTTACTACATCGCCTGTCAATCTTGCCTCTTGAGCACCTGGTGGCACTTTGATACCATACAATCCAAAGATTGCTTTGTCTTTATAAAGTGGCTTTGCAGACCATACAAATCGCAAATCTCTAGGAAAAATAGGCTTACAAACATCATCGCCTAAATATCGATTGATTTTCGCAGTATCTTTTCCCATGGCTATACCTAATAGTGGACCTTCGTAAGCTTGACCAGTTTGTTGGTCAAACTGAAGTGCCAATAAATTTCGAATTGGGTAAAGGTTTGAAGAGTCTTTATCTGTAGTTTCGCCTTTTTTTGTTGTATCAATTACTCCATCTGCCAATTCAGAAAGAGAAATACCTCCCGAAGTAGAATCGACAGTTGGTTTCGCATTTTTGTCTTCCTCGCCAAAAAGCTTAGAACCCAAATCATTGTCCGCCTTAGCTAAAAGACCAATGATCTCTTCATTTTCATAAGTATCCCAAAATTCTAGTTGTGCTGTTTGTTGCAATATTCTGCGTACACGAGTTGGGTCATCTAGGCCTGGCAGTTCAAGGATAATACGTCCAGTATTTGATTGAAGTGAAATATTAGGTGAACCTACTCCAAACTGGTCGATACGGGTTTTCAACACATTGAATGTCTCGTTTACCGCTGAGCTCATGTCTGCATCCAACACTTTGATTACATCACTGTTTGACGAAGCAAATGTGATTTTCCCTTTATATGACTCTATTGAAGCAAAAAGATTTGCAAGCTTGCCATTAGGATTAGCTGTATTGTATTCATCGCCAAATATTGACAAGAAATTACCTCCATCTTTTGAGTGCTTTTTGAAAGCAGCATCTACAGCTGCATTAAATGCAGGGTCTGGGTTATTGTTCGCTAACTTGCGAAGCACTTCTTCCTCCGAAATTTCCATTACCAGGCTCATTCCGCCTTTCAAGTCAAGTCCCAGATTGAGCTGACGATCTCTACATTCTTTGTAAGAATACTTGATAATGCCAAGATTGTAGGCAGTTTCGCTTTGAACAGAATCGAGGAAATATCGTTTGTTTTTTCTGAACAAACTACTCACCGAATCTTCATAAATAATCTTTTGAGCACCATTCATAGAAGCAGGTGGATCTAGCGACAATCCTCTTGTAGCGTAGGTGTCGGCTCTGTTTTCAACTATCTTGGTAGCTACGGTAAATGACAGTTGGTAGAGACATACTAATATAAATATAATAGTAAATGATTTGATGAGGCCTTTAAGTTGCATCTTTAGTGTTTAGACTTTTATTCAAAAAAATAGTTGGCAAATATAGGATTATTTACAAAAAACGAAAGGATTAGGATAGACTAGTTGCCAACTAAAAAAATAGTAGACGCTAAGAATCTAATTGCAATGTATGATTTTATAGTCTTTAATCATATACTGATTCACATATTCATTCGTGTAGTATTGGAAGGTTTTAACGCTATTGTCCTTTACCTTAGCTAAATGCTCTCCTAGCACAAAGTTATACCCCACCCCTTTAAACAACTCACCAAGCGATTTTTGGGCAAAATTATAGCCATGCAATTTCAATGCATAGGAAAGATAGTTGGCTACATCATACCCCAAATAGCTATCATTTGTAGGTGGATGTGCATAAGTAGTGCTATATTGTTTTTTAAATTCTATGTTTTGTGCATCAGCTGAGTCTGCATAAAACGCATCGGTAAATCTCAATTCTGCATTATTCAGATAGTCTGCCCGTATCATTTCTTGATCAATCCATGTAGGCATACCAAATACAATAGCCTCGCCTCTGCTCAAACTTCGTAAGGTCTGATTTATATTTACTTGATCATAGCTACAGTATATAATCACATTTTGTCGTCCACCTCCCATATTGGCCGAAAGACTGCGTTGGCTGGCTGTTTTAGTCTCATCACCCGTATTTACAAAAGCTTTTAGTATTTTCCTTTGAGCGCTAAGGTTATAGTCGTTAAAAAGAGAATCTATATATTTCGCTGGTTTCAGATCCCGCTCTCGCTTAGTAGTATATATGACTACTTTGGCATTAGGAAATGAATCGACTACTGTCTGAAACATCCTGAGCATATGCCCTTCGATGGTAGGAGCGAGTTTTACGAGATAAGGATTATCTAACCCTATGGTATTTGCCGCTACAAAGGGTTGAATATTGATTTTTTTGCTTTGTTTACAATATTCTGCTACGATTTTAGCACTCGATACCTTGCCTGGCCCTATAATAATGTCGCTATTCTTTACCGCAGACTCATTTAGTTTTTCTCTTAAAATAGAATCGTTGGTAGTAGCATCTACCAAATTGATGTTCATGTCAAAAAAAGGAGTATTATTTTTTAATGCTAGTTTGAATCCTTCCAAAAAATCTAATGCTTGAGTAGAATTCTCTTTTATTTTGATATTGTTAGCTAGCTTACTATCCGATTCACCATTGGCAGCCGACATTTTCCAAGCGGCATGATTGTAATCTAGCGAAAGTAAAAGCGTAATATTCGTAGATGTAATAGGACTCGAAGGAAACAAAAACGTATCAGCGGCTACATTTACTAAAGCTTCACCCAACATCCCTTTGCCTATGTTCTTATCATACATGGGCATTGCTTGTAGTTTGCCATTTTGAGGCTTAGCTTCAATCACAGAGCGATTGTCAATCTTTATCTGAGGGGGCAAATTAGATTGAGCATTTGTGCTTATAGTGTTAAAAAAGCAAACAGCAATAAGAAAAAAACAGTGCAGTTTCATATTCAATTGTAATTAAAAGTAGAGAAAATACAAATACCGTGCCTATTCCCATTCAATTGTAGCTGGTGGCTTTGAGCTGATATCATAAACAACTCTATTTACCCCACGTACATTATTGATGATTTCGTTTGACACCTTAGCCAAAAACTCATAAGGTAGATGCACCCAATCTGCCGTCATACCATCGGTAGAGTGTACAGCTCTGAGGGCTGCAACGGCCTCATAGGTTCGCTCATCGCCCATTACACCCACCGTCTGCTGCGAAGTAAGGATGGCACCAGCTTGCCATACGCCACCATATAATCCTGCACTTTTAAGATTAGAAATAAAAATGTGATCTACTTCTTGTAGCGTAGCCACTCTTTCTGGCGTGATTTCGCCCAAAATACGCACCGCCAAACCTGGTCCAGGAAATGGATGTCGATTCAAAATATCTGGCACTAATCCTAGTTCTTTGCCCGCTAGACGCACTTCATCTTTAAACAAAAAACGAAGAGGCTCAACCACCGAAAGGTTCATCTTTTCAGGTAGTCCGCCTACATTGTGATGCGATTTAATAGTAGCTGATGGGCCTTTTACTGATATTGATTCTATCACATCTGGATAGATAGTACCTTGAGCTAAAAATCGAATATCACTATGCTTTAAAGCTTCTTCATCAAACACATCTATAAACAAGCGTCCTATTATTTTGCGTTTGGTTTCAGGGTCTGTAACTCCAGCTAGCTGATTCAAAAATCTATCAGCTGCACGCACTCCAATCACATGGAGACCCATGCCTTCGTATTTATGTAATACATCTTCAAATTCGTTTTTACGCAATAACCCATTGTCCACAAATATACAGATAAGCTGTTCGCCTACTGCCTTATGTAAGAGCAACGCTGCCACAGATGAATCTACTCCCCCAGATAAACCTAGTAGCACTTTTTGCACGCCTATTTTTTCTTTCAATTCTTCTATAGTAGATTTTACAAACGAAGCAGGTGTCCAATTTGGTGCAATGCCAGCTATATGATAAAGAAAATTTTGAATCACTTTTTGCCCCTCGGTGCTATGAAAAACCTCAGGATGAAACTGCAATGCGTGTACTGGATTTGGGAACGTATTTGTTTTGCTCCAAAAACAAGCTACTGGTATGCTATCTGACGAGGCGGATATGGCAAATCTATCGCCCACAGACCGAATCGTATCGCCATGACTCATCCAAATTTGTGAGTGGTTAGATACATTCGCCATCATAGGGTCTGCCATATCTGTAATATCGAGGTGGGCTCTACCATACTCGCGCTTATCGCTTTTTTCTACTTGACCACCATATATAGCAGCTAGCAGTTGCGCACCATAGCAAACACCTAACACAGGCGCATGAGCTATCATAGCATCCAAATCAAGCTTAGGCGCATCGGCATCTCGCACCGAAAATGGGCTACCGCTCAATATAATCGCCTTCACTGACGCATCGAGTTCAGGTATAGCATTATAAGGGGCTATTTCACAAAAAATATGGGCTTCGCGAACTCTACGAGCGATGAGTTGCGTATATTGAGATCCAAAATCGAGGATTAGTACTTTTTCTTGCATAGGCAAAAATACGTTTAAACTATGAAAGCACTAATCTGAATCAAATTAATAATCCACATTAGGGAAAAAGATGTTTAAAAAGCGAAAATGCTAAGCTCAATTTTCTGTTTTTTAAATATTAGGCATAGTTTTGGAGGTGTCATTCCCATAAAATTAACCTTACATGATTAAAAAAATTCTCATCGGACTAACGCTCTTTGTTGTGTTAGCTATAGGCGCTCTAGTAGCTATTCCTTTTTTATTTAAAGATGAAATAAATGCCGCTATTAAAGAAGAGATAAACAATAGTCTCAATGCAAAAGTTGATTATGGCAAATATGATTTATCACTTTTGCGTTCCTTTCCAAATTTCAGTTTTCAACTGAGCGATTTTTCGATTGTAGGTATAGATGATTTTAAAGGTGATACTTTGGCATACATACCCGATTTTCGATTTACGATAGACCTTATGTCTGTCTATAAAAAAGAGAAATACAAAATTCTCCAGTTAGCGCTCGACAAGCCACAAATAAATGCGATAGTAAACAAAGCAGGCAAAGCAAACTGGGATATAGCCAAAGTAGATTCGACCAAACCAACTGAAGCGCAGCAAGAAAGCAACTTTTCGCTCGCTATCAAAAAATATGCTATCAAAGGGGGCATAGTCAATTATGAAGATTTTGAAGGCAAAACATTTGCTTACATAAACAATTTAGATTTTGAAGGTAGTGGCGATGTATCCTCTGCTATATATGATTTTGATACTAAAACAGCCATCGATAAACTGACCATATCGAGTGGGGCAATAACCTATTTGAATAAAGCGAAAATAAAAGCAGAAAACAAGCTTTCGATTAATCAAACCAACAATATCTACACGTTTAAAGACAACCAAATACAAGTCAATGA
This sequence comes from uncultured Bacteroidota bacterium, assembly GCA_937894725.1. Classification (GTDB taxonomy): domain Bacteria; phylum Bacteroidota; class Bacteroidia; order Chitinophagales; family LD1; genus CALAYL01. The sequence goes on along the minus strand of CALAYL010000055.1, from coordinate 23,811 downwards.
CTTGGCACTATTATTTGATGGATTTTTCAAAATCAACAAATCAGATTATTCTGTAGATATTAAATTTAAGTCAAAAGAAGCATCTTTCAAAAGTATATTGTCGCTCATACCAGCCGTGTACAAAAAAGACTTTGACAATATCAAAACTTCGGGTACACTGGCTTTAGATGGTTCGGCAAAAGGGCTTTATAGTGAAAAAACATACCCTGCGATGAACCTCAATTTAATCGTTACTAATGGTATGTTTCAATACCCATCGCTACCTACAGCCGTTACCAATATCCAAATAAATACGAAAATCACTAAAGACCAAGGCTCACTTGATAGAATGCTGATAGACGTATCGAAGTTTCATGCTGATCTCGGCTCAGACCCTATCGATGCGCGGTTGAAAGTAAGCACGCCAATCTCTGACCCAAATCTTGATTTGACGTTAAAAGGAAAGATGAATCTTGCGAATCTACCTAAGTTTTATCCACTCGAAGGAGTAAACAAAATAACAGGTTTGCTCGCTGCCGACCTCAACTTTAAAGGGCGAAAAAGCGAAATAGACCGTAAAAATTATAATGCAGTGCAAGCTGCTGGTACACTATCGGTTACTAACCTAGTATATGATAGCAAAGAAACACCTATGCCACTTTACGTTTCGGATATTAAAACGACTTTCAATCCTAGAAATATCACCCTCTCCAACCTTACTGCCAAAATAGGCAAGAGCGATTATCAGATGAGTGGCGAACTCGAAAACTATCTAGCGTATGCTTTCAACAAGGGCGATTTAGTAGGAAAGGTAAATTTAAATTCCAATTATTTTGATGCTAATGAGTGGCTACAAAAAGATGAAAAAGCAGCTGCCTCTACTACCCAAAACACTGCTAGCACTTACTTTCAAGTACCTAGCAATATTGATTTTGATGCGAACGCTACCTTCGGTAAAATAACGTACGATAAACTCACCTTGACCAATGCTAAAGGAAATGTGAAAGTCAAGAATGAAACAATTTATCTCAACGATATTTTTGCCAATACACTAGGCGGTAATGCTACTATAGGTGCTACCTACTCTACCGCCAAATCGACTACCCCAAAAGTAGATTTCAGCTACGACATTAAGAATTTCGATTTTAACGAAACCTACAAATTTGTAGGTATGGCAGAAAAAATAGCCCCTGTAATCAAGTACGTAAATGGAAATTTCTCTTCCAATCTTACGGGCAGTGGCTCGCTTACAAAGGATATGAGCTTAGATTATAATACACTTAAAGGAGATGGAAAAGTGCAAATTAATACCGCAAAAGTAGTAGGCTTACCTATTTTGGAGAAAATAGCCTCAGCTGTCAAAATACCTGCGTTGCAAAACTTAGCAATAAACAATGCATACACCATACTCCAATTTAAAGATGGCAAGGTAAAAGTTGAACCCACCGATATAAAATTTGGCAATGGTTATAAAGTAAATTTCCAAGGCTTCAATGGCTTTGATCAATCGATCGACTACGATTTAAGATTTGATGTGCCTAGCAGCGAACTAGGTGGTGCCAGTAGCTATATCACCAATATGATACCCAAAGTACCTGGCATAGCATTTAAAATGCCAGAGACTGTAAATTTGTTTTTGAAAGTGGGCGGCACTGTTAGCAAGCCAACTGTAAAAATCCAAAAAGTAGGTGCAGCGGGAGGCTCAGCTAAAGAAATGATACAAAATACGGTGAATGACTTGAAAGATAAAGCTGAGGATGAAGCACGTAAACAAGCTGACATTTTAAAACAAAAGGCGCAAGAAGAAGCAGATAAAATCAAAAAACAAGCAGAAGATAAGGTAAAACAAGAAGCAGATAAAATCAAGAAAGACGTAGAGAACAAAGCAAAAGATGCGGTCAAAGGAATAAAACTACCTTGGTAAATTATGCTAACTTACTCAGATTCGATTTTACTAGCAGATACGCCCTTTGTACCCAAGCTGATAAAAAGTTTTCTTGAAAATAAAGAAGATATAAAGCCACTTTACGTGCGCCCATTTTCGCTTGATGGCCTAGATTCATTTATTATCGAAAGGCAAAAATTTGCTACCAATCGACCGCTACTAGTAGATGCATTAAGAAGGCAATATCAACTATTTGACAACAACGAAAAAGTGAATACCAACATCACTGCACTACTCGAAAACAATACGTTTACAGTAGTAGCAGCACATCAGCCTTGTCTATTTTTAGGGCCAATGTATAATCTAGTTAAAATTTCAGCTGCGATAGTTTCTACTATTGAACTCAGTAAAAAATATCCAGCCTACCACTTTGTACCCTTATTTTGGTTAGGCAGCGAAGACCACGACAAAGAAGAGCTCTGTCATACTTTTGTAGGAAATGAAAAAGTAAGTTGGGAAACAGCAAATGAAGGTGCCATTGGCAAATTCTCAAACGAGAGCTTACAAGTAGCTCTGGAGCAGCTGCTCACCCATATACCCGCCAATCAATACACTGATTTTCTAAAATCAAATCTCACCAAATTTGCGGACTTTGGTCAGCTCACTCAGGCCTTATTACATGAGCTATTTAAGGATTTTGGGCTGGTAGTGTTAGATCAAAACGAAGCCGCTTTTAAGCAGGCGTTTATTCCTATTATAAAAGAAGAAATACGGCAAAATAGCGCACAAAAAACATTGACAAAATCAAACGAGTGGCTAGCGCAAAACTATCATCAACAAGTCAACCCGAGAGATATCAATTTCTTTTTGCTCAGCAAAAACAACCGCATCAGAATAACTCAAGATACACAAGGTATCTATTGGGCTGGCGATGAAAAAATAGGCGATAATACGGCCATGCTATCACTCATCGAAAAATCGCCTGAGCGATTTAGTCCGAATGTCATTTTCAGACCGCTTTTACAAGAGCTCATATTGCCCAATCTTTGTTTTGTGGGAGGCAGTGGCGAATTGAGCTATTGGCTACAATTAAAACCTCTTTTTGATTATTTCAAATTGCCGTACCCTATGCTAGCGCACCGCCCTATTGTAAATGTATTGACAAAAAATCTTGCGGATAAGATGGTAAAATTGGACTTATCTATTGAAGGTTTTTTTGAAGAGGAAAATGCAATCATCAAAAATTGGATTGAAAAACAAGCTACCGAAGATGTGACCCTCGCTAAACAAAAAAGTGAGATAGAAAATCTTTTCAATCAAATCACACCAATCGCATCGCAGATTGATAAATCGCTCGAGGGTACAGTAAATGCAGAACTTCAACGGACATTGAATAGTTTAGCCAATATATCGGGCAAACTGATTAAGGCAGAAAAGCGAAATCACGAAACAGCAGTGAATCAAATCAGCAATATCAAACAATATTTATTCCCACTAAACACGCTAAGAGAACGAAGTGAAAATAGTCTTTCTTGGCTCTCTGCCTTGAACAGAGAAGAATTTGAGCAGTTTGTATTGATGCAAAATCCAGCCAAAAAAAGTATGTTGAATTTTGTTTTTTAAAAATTTGTTGCCGAAAAATTTGAAAATATTGAAACAGATTTTACATTTGCACTCCGCTAGAGGGAAATTAGCTCAGCTGGTTCAGAGCATCTCGTTTACACCGAGAGGGTCGGGAGTTCGAATCTCTCATTTCCCACACAATTTTTAAAAGGACTTTCGTTAAACGAAAGTCCTTTTTTTGTAATGTGAAAGTGGTAAAAATAATTTCATGAATTTAGTTATCATTGTTTTTCAATTTAAACATTCACATGAAAAACATTTTCTTCGGACTACTCCTCTCCTCTTCGGTAGCTACCTTGGCTCAACAGAAAATAGTACGCTGCTATACACCAGAGGTTATCGATCATCACAATCACCTTCACACAGGCTATAAACAACAAGTGAATAACTTGTTTGATGCAAAAAATCAAGTAGCCAAATCGAGTAGTCGAAGTGCAAATGACACTGTATATACGATTAGAGTTGTTTTTCACGTAGTCTATACCACCGCAGCTGAGAATATCCCAGATTCATTTATCCATTCTCAAATCGAGGTATTGAACGAAGATTACAGACGCAAAAATACAGATACCAACCTCACTCGTACCATTTTTAAGCCAGTAGCTACCGATACTAAAATCCAATTTGAGTTGGCTACCGAAGACCCTGACGGCAATCCCACTACGGGTATCACGCGTACAGTTGGCAATCCTGGTTTTCTTGGATATACCCCTTTTACAGATAATGTAAAAAGCAATGTGGAAGGTAAAGATCCTTGGCCAACAGATCGATATTTAAATATATGGGTATGCAATATTTTTAACGGATTCGGAATTTTGGGCTATGCGTTCCCTCCTTCGGTGGCGCCAAACTGGCCTGCCAACTCTGCTACAGACTCAAGCAAACAAGGCGTAGTGCTACACTACCCTGTAGTAGGCAGAAATAATACGGCTCCTATCGACCCTACCGTAACTAAAGGAAGAAGTGCCGTACACGAAATTGGCCATTACCTAGGCTTGCGCCACATCTGGGGCGATGGCGGATGCAGCGAAGATGATGGATTTACCGATACTCCGTCTGATACCGCTGCTAGTCAACAAACCTGCGATTACAATGAAAATAGCTGTGTAGATGCACCTGTTGATTTTCCTGACCAAATCGAAAATTTCATGGACTATTCAGATGATAGATGTCTCAATATGTTTTCAAAACAACAATCTGACCTAATGCGTCAAATGCTCGCTACAGCTCGACCAGGCATTATTTCGGGTAGAAGTGTAGAAGCGCCATTGAGTATAAATGAAGACAAAATGCTAAGCGAAAATATTACTGTATATCCTTCTCCTGCTAGCCAAACATTGACAATAGTGCATCGTCAACAAAATGAATTTACGTACGTACTTTTTGATTTGACAGGCAAAAAAATGCTAGCTGGAGAAAGTACTCCGCACGCGATCACCAAGGTAGATCTAAGCAATGTGACTAAAGGCTTGTACTTCATAGAAATAAAAGCAGGTGCTAAATACACCGTAAAAAAAGTACAAGTGCTAAAATAATCAAATGAAACTTTGAAAATTTGGCAAAAAGAGTAGTTTTGCACCGCAATGGTCGGGTGGCCGAGTGGCTAGGCTGAGCTCTGCAAAAGCTCCTACAGCGGTTCGAATCCGCTCTCGACCTCAACCTAAAAGGCGCAAACGTTGTTATTCAACAGTTTGCGCTTTTTTTACTTTATCTATTATCTGGCTTATATCCCCAATACAAATACTATCCATCACCTTTTGTATTTTAGTAGATGATATTTAAAAGTTGCTGAATTTGAATATTTAATTTTGCTCTTTTTGATCTACCTGCTTAGCGGACTTGCGATATGGGTAAGAGAAAAATATATGTCTGCGAGCAAATCTAGCCGCAGTAGCTGAGTTGGCAAATTTAATATAGATATTGCGTGGTACGCCCATATATTCATAAGCACAACCATCATAGAAAGTAATACTCAGGGTGACTCCTTTATACTCAAAATCTTGAATAGCGGATGCTGATGTGAGCCGATTATATTCTTCACTATTGAGCGCATGTGTTTCGGGTGAAATACTGACTAAAAAGTGATATGCATCAATAATTTCTTTGCTACGAACCTCAGCTACAGCTAATTTTTCAGGGTCTTGTTGTAGCTTATCTGGATGCCATTCTTTAATCAATTTGCGATAAATAATTTTCAAATCGGCCAAACTAGTTTTTCTACTTGCACCCAACATTTTCTCGCTCACTAATATTCTCTTCATATGCTTGCTTTTACTTTTTAGCTCATCTCAAAAAGCGGGCGAAGATAGCCTAACTTATGACTTGAGTCTTTATTTATTTTTATATACGATTGTATCATCTGGTTATAAAGCGTAAAACAAGGTCAAAATCACTGTTTTTCACTACTTTTTGTCGGTGATACGCGAGGTTTAGCTTGCTCAAAGGAGGGCACTATCTCGCCCAAGGTCATTGATTTTAAATCTTTGTAGCTACCATTAAACACATTAGCATCTACTCGCATACCAGACATGAGCAAGGATGCCTTGTCGGTATGTTGCCAAAATTGCCATTTGACCTCATCAAAATCTAAGTTTGACTGTCGATAATGTGCCACCCAAAACGTGTATCCGTCAAAATCATCCGATAGATAATCTTCAATAAAATTTCGATAGGAATATATAATGGGTTTCACCTTGTATCGCTGCTCTAAGAGTTTGATAAATGCTTTAAGCGAGGCTACTATTTCCTTTTTTTTCATGCCTTTGGCATCTTCAATATCTATGACAGGTGGTAGATCGCCTGCTTCCAATTTTACTGATTCAAAATAGTTTTTAGCTTGTTGCAATACATCTTTGTTTGGGTGAAAATAATGGTACGCACCACGCACGAGTTGATATTTCTTGGCATTTTGCCAATGCACATCATAAAGCTCATCTTCTAGCCAGGTGCCTTCAGTAGCTTTTATAAATACAAATCGAAATTGGATCGTATCGCCATCATCAGAAATAGATTTTAGATTATCCCATTGCAGCCGGGTTTGATAATGCGATACATCTATACCATGAACTTTAAATCCTTTGGGAAAATCAGATTTTTGAAACTTCGTTTTGATTTGACTATCGACATAATAGCGATAGGCTCTAAGTGTGTAAATTCGTATAGGTTTATAAAAATATATGAGCAAAAATAACACGGCCATTAGATTAAAAATCATCACCCATTTTGTCACCGAAAAACTACTTTTCTTTTTTCTTTTTGCCACTTTGTAAAAGTAAAAAAGCCACGATAAATTCGTGGCTTTAGCGATATTTTTTTTCTATGAATTAGAAATACACAGGTCTTCGCACACCAGCCAGATGTTTGGCTAAGCGAACGACCTGACATGTGTAGCCGTACTCATTGTCGTACCAAGCATATACAAGCACATTCAAGCCATCTTCAGAAACTATTGTAGCGTGGCTATCTACTTCACAAGCGTGTGTGTTGCCCACCACATCAGACGAAACCAATTCAGCCGACATAGAGTAATCCATTTGTTCTACAAGCTCACCATAAAGTGAGGCATTTTTAAGCATTTGGTTTACTTCCTCTTTAGTTGTTTTGGTTTTTACTCTTAGATTTAAAATCGCCAACGATACGTTCGGTACTGGCACGCGGACAGAATTTGAGGTCAATACGCCTTTCATATCTGGAAATACTTTGGTAACTGCACTTCCTGCACCAGTTTCTGTGATTACCATGTTATTTGGTGCACTTCTGCCACGTCTCGCTTTTTTGTGATAGTTATCAAGTAGATTTTGGTCGTTGGTATAAGCATGAACGGATTCAATATGTCCTTTTTCAATGCCTAAAGAGTCTTTAAATACCTTGATTACAGGCACTATAGCATTGGTGGTACAACTAGCTGCGGTAAATATCTGGCCATTTTCGCCTATTTTGAAGTTCTCATGGTTTACGCCATACACAATATTAGGTAAAGTACCTTTACCTGGAGCAGTAAGCAATACTGCACTCACTCCTTTGGCTTTGAGATGCTCTCCAAGGCCTGCTTCATCGCGCCATGCTCCTGTGTTGTCTATTACAATTGCATCGTTGATGCCATATTGCGTATAATCAATAGCAGAAGGAGATGATGCAGTGATCATCTGCACTTTATGTCCATTCATAATGATAGAGCCAGATTCTTCATCTGTTTCTACTACACCTGCAAATTTCCCATGTACCGAATCTTTGCGAAGCAAAGAGGCTCTTTTATTCAAGTCATCTGTAGCTTTATCTCTAGTCACGATGGCCTTGAGGCGAAGTTGCTGACCTGCGCCCGCATGTTGTATCAATATACGAGCAGCCAACCTACCGATTCGACCAAACCCGTACAATATAATATCACGAGGCACCAAAGTTTTCGATTCTTTACCTACCAAAAAGTCGAGCTTTTGCGCCACGAAAGTATCAAAGCTAGGGCTTGTGCCATCTGCTATATACTCTTTACAAAGTCTGCCTAAGTCAATTTTACAGGCTGGTAAAGCTAATTTTGCGATAGCTTGGGTAAGCCCCAGTGTCAAATCCACTTTGATATTGAGTCCGGTAAACTTAGCGGCATACACGTGGTCGTTTAAGATTTCGCTCACACGCTTGTCAAATACCTTACGCCTAAACAAAACAAGCTCTATTGACTTGTCAAATTGAAGCTTAGAGGCAGTTTCGAGTAGCTCGAGGGCTGCTCTTTCGGAATTTATCCATTGGCCTAATTCTACTTCGTACTGGTCTTTCATAATAAAAGGTTTTTTAATAATGGTGCAAAAATAAAAAAGTCCATAAGATGGCTTATGGACTTTTTAAACATTTGTGATTTTAGCCTAAATAAGACTTTAAAAGTTCGCTCTTGGCACTTGCTTTAAGGCGCATAAGGGCTTTGTCCTTAATTTGACGTACGCGCTCTTTAGTGAGGTCATATTTCATTGAAATATCTTCGAGTGACATAGGATGATCCATACCTATACCGAAGTAAAGTTTTAAAACTTCTGCTTGTTTTTCGTGGAGTGTACCGAGTGAGCGTTCAATTTCTTGACGTAAAGAATCATGGTATGCTACTTTACCATCGGCTGCTTCAGCATTCGGATTGGCGAGTACATCGATGAGTGCATTTTCTTCTCCATTTACAAAAGGAGCATCCACTGATACGTGACGTCCTGCTATACCTAGTGTAGTGCGTACTTCATCTTCATCTACTTCGAGCAATTTAGCCAACTCTTCTGGTGATGGTTCACGCTCAAATTCTTGTTCAAGTTGTTGAAATGCTTTGTTGATTTTAGTAAGTGAGCCTACTTTATTGAGTGGCAAACGTACAATACGCGATTGCTCGGCCAAAGCTTGCAAAATAGATTGACGAATCCACCATACCGCATAAGAGATAAACTTAAATCCTTTTGTTTCATCAAAACGTTGAGCAGCTTTAATAAGACCTAGATTTCCTTCATTAATTAAATCGGGCAATGTAAGTCCTTGGTTTTGATATTGCTTAGCTACTGATACCACGAAACGTAGGTTTGCTTTAGTCAGCTTTTCGAGTGCGCGTTGATCACCCATCTTGATTTTTTTAGCAAGAACCACCTCCTCTTCGGCAGTGATCAAATCTACTTTCCCAATTTCTTGCAAGTATTTTTCTAGCGATGCACTCTCACGATTTGTAATCGATTTAGTGATCTTAAGTTGACGCATTCCCAATGTAGTGTGTTTTAGCCAACAAATATATCGCAAAAAAATGTGAAATAAAAAACAAAATTGCTTTCTATCTAAACAAAACTTTTAAACAGGTAAAATATCGCTATCAACGTAGCTAATTCAGGCTATTTTTCAGAGAAAAAAGGGAGATTATTTGTTTTCTACTACCAATGCCTTGTATCCTGTAGGAATAGAAAATACCGTATCAGCCTGTTTAGCTGTGTTATATTCAACTGTTTGAGAAGATTCGATAATCAAACCTTGTTCATTTTTGTCCACTACTTCCATTGGAAATCCAACGATACCGTGGTTTGCCATAGCTTGAATAGCAGTGGCTGTTTTGAAAAACGTAGCAAGCGACTTCCAATCTATAGCGATACTCGGAGCTATCCATGCTTCGCAACTGCCTTTTTCCGTTTTGAAAATATATTGCTCACAACTTACCCCAGCTATTTCTTTCTTCTGGCCAGTGGCTTGAGCGCTAGTTTTACCTGTGTTCCCAATAATATCAGTTACTGAAATGGTATAAAAAAGCTTATCTGTAGCAGTAGGGTCTTGTGTGTAAATAAGCAATTGTTTATTGGCTATATCTGGCAAAAAGGTGGTTTTAGCATTAGCCTCAGCGTCAATCATAGACATCGTTAGCGCACATTTTGTCTCTTTAAAATTCCAAACAAAATCGTATTTATCGTTTGTGCCGTTAAATTGCTTATATCGTACTTTTACAGTGCCTTCAAATGCAAATGAAGATATGGTGATGAAAACCAAAATTATAGTTGAAAAATTACGCATCAGTATGTTTTTTAAAATCTAAATATACAGTTTATTCGATTAATCGAGCTACTTTATAAAAATATCGCTTGTAATATGACTCGTCAAGATCATTTACCATCACTCCGCCATGTACCGAAGCGTGAACAAATTTATTGTTTCCTAAATACAAACCTACATGCGACAATGGCCCTCTAATGCTAAAAAATACAAGATCACCTTCTGTAAGCTGCTCCTTTTCTACAGGTTCACATTTAGTAAATATATCCCTGCATGAGCCACTCAATTTTCGGTGAAAAACCTTGTCATAAACAGCCGCTACAAAACCAGAACAATCAATGCCTTCGTATGTTTTGCCAGCATATCTATAGGGTGTACCGAGCCAAGAGAATGACTCAAAAAACAAGTCTAAATTATCGGCAGAAAGCAAAGAGATTTTCTTTTGTTTAAAGAAAGAATTCACCTCCTCAAACTTTAAAAAAGAATAGTCATTGCCATCAGCGGGTTTATCACTTTTCTGCGCAAGGGCAACATTTCCCAACAGCATCAAACAAAAAAACAAACTAAGCCAATTTACTTTTTTTGTATCCATAGATTAAATATACGATTAATCCCAAAAACAACCAAATCAAAAATCGCTCCCAATTGGTAGCACCAGACTCGCTAAGTAGATAGCCACAACTTATGAGTGCTAACATGGGTAGTAAGGAAGCACGCTGAGTGAGCGAAAACCAACACAGATAAAACCCGCCCAGTATAAAAAGATAATGCGGAAATGCTTGTCGTAAAGTGGTAAAATCGAACCCATTTTCTAAGCCAAAATAAATGTTAAAGTCTGTAGGAGCATACCAACCAAAGAAGAGTAACGAAACTAAATATAAAGAGGGGAAAATAAATTTGGCTGATATAAAGGGAACCCGAAATGAAGGCTTGTGGATAGGTTTTTGGTGAAGACGAAGAATACCTGCCGATACTAATGCAAAAGCAAAAAGCGTACCAATGCTAGTTAAGTCAACCATCAAATCCATATTTGCAAAAAGAGCGGGAACAGCGACCAAAACTCCTGTCAAAATAGTAGAAAAAGAAGGCGTGCCAAACTTTGGATGAATTTTAGAAAAAACCTTAGGTAATAAGCCATCACGACTCATACTCATCCAAATACGGGGTTGGCCTACCTGAAAAACCAATAACACTGAGGCGGTAGCGATAACGGCACTCACGGCTATGACTCCTGCCATCCAGTGAAGTCCTACTCTTTCAAATACAAATGAAAGTGGTTCTGTAACATTCAGCTCTTTATAATTGACCATACCTGTGAGGACTAATGCAATAGCCACGTACAAAATGGTACATATTACTAGGGCATAAATCATAGAACGAGGTAAGTCTCGCTGCGGATCTTTACACTCCTCTGCAGTGGTAGATATGGCATCAAACCCAATGTAGGCAAAGAAAACAGCCGCTATACCACCTAATACCCCTTTGGTGCCATTGGGTAAAAATGGGGTCCAATTCTCGGGATTTACATAAAATGCTCCTGCAAAAATAACCATCAGTACTACACTTACCTTCAACAATACCATGAGATTAGCACTCTGTTTACTTTCTTTGATACCTACATAGGTAATGATAGTAATCAACACCACGATTAAAAATGCGGGGATGTTGCAAACTAAAGGAAAATCTAAAATACGAGGGGCAGTTTGCCAGGCTAATGTGGCAATTTCGTTTACGCCATCGCGAGCTGACCAATAGTCTGTGAGTAAATATGCTGGTATTTCTAACCCAAATCCTTTGCATAGATTAGCAAAATATCCACTCCACGAAATAGACACTACGATATTGCCGATTGCGTATTCCATCAATAAATCCCAACCTATAATCCACGCTATGATTTCACCAAAAGCTACATAAGCATAGGTATATGCGCTTCCCGATACAGGCACTAAACTAGCAAACTCTGCGTAACAGAGAGCAGACAATCCACATGCAATGGCTACAAAAATAAAAAGAAGTACAATACCAGGTCCACCTTCAAAACTTGCCTTGCCTATGGTAGAAAAAATACCCGCACCTACTACGGCCGCTATACCCATTGCGGTCAAATCGACTACCGTGAGGCTTCGCTTCATACTTGGTTCCCCACTCGATTCTTCAGCCGTAGCATCTGCTGCTGCTTTTGCTACATCCTTTTTTCTAAAAACATTTGTCACCATGAGCTAAAACTAAAAAAATCTATTACTCTTTAATAAATTGAAAGAAAGATGTAGGATTTTCTATATCAACTAAAAAGTATAATCCAGCTGGTAATGCAGACATTGATATAAAATCGTCTTGCCTCACAAATCGCTGTAGTATCAATTTAGCATGAATATCAAACAGTTTATAATTTCCATTTTTATTTACATACAAAAAATCGTGTACTGGGTTAGGATAAAAAGGCAAGGATTTCTTTTCATCACGTATGCCACTTGGCTTAGCAAAATTAATAATCTGTGTGCCTGAAACTTTACAGCCCTTGGCGTTGGTAATTGTAAGCCCTACTAAATAATTTTGAGAAGCAGTGTATGCATGCACAGGATTGAGCGTAGTGCTGTCTTTTGTTCCATCGCCAAAACTCCATATGTACTTCAGACCATTTGAAGGATGTGCAGTAAAGTAAACAGAGTCGCCTACTACACGGTATGAAAATAAAACGCGTGGACAAGTATCGATATCGATCGTACGGTAAGTAGTGTCATAGCAATATCCATTGCTAACGATAAGTCGCACTTGTTTTAGTCCTGGCGTAGCGTATGTGTATGTAGGGTTTTGGCTTGTAGCGTTTGCATTAGTTTGGAAATTATAATACCAACGAATAGCATCTAAAGAACTATCACTACAGCTCACTGTCAATACATTTTCAGAAAGCGAGAAAGCTGCTTTAGGCCGATCAATTACGTTTACTTTCAGTAGGGCAATATCGCCATTTACTTCATTTTTATTTAACTCTCTCACGCTGATAGTATGAATACCTGATGATATCCATTTTATAACCACCTGATTGGCAGATTGAGATATGATAGCTCCTCCCCCATTCAAGCTAAAACAGTACTTACTCAAGTCTGTATATTGCGCCTTGTAGGCTTGCGTTTCTCCTATACATGCAATAGTGTCACCAGTTATTTTTTGAGGATTAGGTTTTAAAATACCATACATAAATGGCTTCTCTCGAGTAAAAGCCGTATCCAGCACCTCCCTATTTGTCAACCATGTTTCATGCAGATAATTATGGAGAGGTATAAGCTCGTTTTTGATACCAATTTGAGTAAGTCGTTGATGGATAGGCTTGCTCCCATATACATTTGGGAAAATCGGGAAACTAAATGGGGGACCATATTCATATGGCACCAATGGGTCAGCATCGCCATGAATAGATAAAACGGGTATATTGTCTTCGGGCAAGCTAGTGATAAAGTTTGTGTCTAAAATTGCGCCCCAATGATTTAGAATACCACGTGGTTTGGGTACTCGTTTATTAAAATCAGTATTGCCACTACAGTCTATACATTGTAAGTTTTGTGGCTCAAGGGGTATTCCAGCAGACGAGATAGGTACTTCGCTTTCTCTCATAAAAGCAGAATGAAGCCCAGCAATACAGCCTGCGCTAGATCCAGTGAGAAAAATGGCAGATGTATCTATGCCAAACTGTGTAGCTCGCTGAGATAGGAAACGAATAGCTGCACGCAAATCTTGCACAGCTCTAATCACAGCTCTCTCACAACTACCTGTACTCAAGGTGTTGAACCCAATTCGATAATCTATGGATGCTACCGCATAGCCAGCTTTAGCAAAGTGATTGCAATATTCGGGAATGGGTGGCTGGTTTTTGTCGCCAATCAAAAAAGCCCCCCCAAAAGCGTAAATAATCAAAGGGCGGTAACGAAGCGTGTCCCCTGTAGGTTCATAAAAGTCTAAATATAAATTTTGACTAACACCAAGGTAGGGATCCGCATTGCCGTATAAAATCTGGGTTGTTTTGCTTACATAGGTATAGATCGTATCCAAATACCTATTTGAAGTGCATTGCGAATATATATTGGTATATCCTACGAATAAAATAAACAGCAGCAGTGCTTTTTTCATATCTGATTTATAAATCCAAAGTACGATTTTAGAAAATAAAGTTAAGATAAAATATTTAGCGTAGATGCTGATGAAGGAGATAAAGTCTTTTCAATATGTCAATAAGACCAATCAAAAACATAACAATATAAAAAAACGCATCAAAAGCTTGCTAATTTTTCCTTTTTAAAGATTCGTCTATATGTGTCATATACAAATGACAAAAACTTTTCGTCATTTGGATAGTCAGTATAGTATTTACTTGGTAGTTCTAAAATCTTCTCAAACTCAGCTTGGCTCACCCCTAGTTTTTTAGCTATATATTCTTTTTCTCTGTTTGATTTTTCGATAGTGTATGGTGCTGTCTTGAGCTCATTTAATGCATCTTCTCTACTTACATCTTTGGTGCAAATTTGAGTAGCCAAAGTAGCTCTGCGATAGTCAATGCCGAATTTTTTATAAAGATAATACGACTGAATAAACCCCGTATAGAGTGACTCATAGTGCTTGCCTCCATAAAATCTCCATTCGAGCTCATTTTTTAGTAAATGCATAGCATCGGATTTGTTATAAGGTACATAGTTTAATATGTAGATTATCTTCACCCCTCTAACAAGCTTGTAATACATCTCTTGCATAAATCCAAAAAGTGGGAACTGTTTTAGTTTTTTAGTACCGAAAGTTTTATAGATATATTTAAAATAACGAGTATCTTTTGCATTGTAGTGCCAATGTCTAGGAAGAATACCTTCCGTAGCAAAATTCCCCCCACTGATGATATACTTCACTCCATATTTAGCGGCTACTTGATGTAATGACCCAGGTATAGCCATATCAGTAGGAGTGTCTGCTTCTGGCACAGATGCTTTTAGAAAAGCAAGTTGAAGATCTTTAAACTCATCCCAATCCAGTACAAAACTCTCATAGTCTATGCTTAACTTTCTGGCTATGTTTTTGATATTCAACACGGCTTCTTCTGCATTCCAACCATTGTCTAAGTGTACAGCTAGCACTCTTAGTCCTAAGTTTTTACAAATATAGGCTGTATATGAACTATCAATGCCTCCACTCAAACCAACGATGCAATCGTATTCTTTACCTACACCAGCTTTTTTGATGGTTTCAGCCAACACATTTAATTGAGCATCGGAGCTTGCACCTTGATATTGATGCTTTATTCGTTGAGATAAAAATTCGTTACAATGGTTGCAATTTCCTTGTTCATCAAACTCGATAATAGGGTCTGTGGTGTCCATGACACATCTGTTGCAGATTTGATAATCTCTCATGTATGAAATAGTTTTTTGATTTCTTCTTTTTCGGGATAGTTCACTAGTACCCCATTTCTTTTGCCTTGATATACAAATATACTCCCAGCCGCCAAACCATTAGCATAACTCTCTTCATAGGCTTGTTTTAGATGCTGATGCTCACCTGCCCCACCTAATGCTACCACGGGAATAGTGACGGCCTTTGAAACCCTTTTGATTAAAGATAAATCATAGCCTGTTTGAGTACCGTCACGTTCGATAGATTGGATAATGATCTCTCCAGCACCAAGGGCCTGCATTTTCTTCGCAAATTCTTCTAGCGCAAAACTATGTGATTCACTTCCGTTTTTTATCCATATTTTTTCTTTTCCCCAGATGTTTGTTTTGACATCTATACAAATAGCAATAGTCGATGAACCAAAGGCATCTGCTGCCTGGGCTACAAACTCAGGGTTTGTAATAGCTACAGATCCTAATACCACCTTTTCCGCACCGACTGCTATGATTTTTTTTATATCCTCCAGCTTGTTTATACCTCCTCCTACTGCAAATGGCATATTTGCCTCTTCTCCTACTTCTTTTACAAAATCTAGCGAGATGGTTCGTTTTTCTTTAGTAGCGGCAATATCTAAAAATACCAATTCATCTGCTCTTAAGTCATTAAAGATCTTGACCGCATTAATAGGGTCTCCAATGTACCTATAGTCTTTGAATCGAATAGACTTGACCAAATGGTTTTTGTTTAAAAGAAGTACGGGGATTATCCTTGGTCTATACATTAGAGATGTGCAAAGTTTTTTAGTAGCTGCAAACCAGCATCATGACTCTTTTCAGGATGATACTGCACCCCAAATATATTGTTTTTTTCAATGGCAGAGACAAAACTATAACTATAATCTGTTCTGTGCAATTCATCCGCCTTGTCGAAACACTGGAAATGATAAGCATGTACAAAATAAAACTCGGAGAGATTGGGGATGTCTTTGGTAAGTAAACTATCTTTTTGATGTTGCACTTGATTCCAACCTGTATGAGGTACTTTAAATTTAAGTGTATCATCCACATTAAACTTTACCACCTCTGCATCAAACCATCCTAATCCTTGTGCATCCCCTTCTTCGCTTTTCTTAGCCATGATTTGCATACCCAAGCAGATACCTAAAATTGGCTTTTGGTGTATTAAAACCTGCTCATGCAAAGTATCTATCAACCCGAGTTGATTTAAATTTTCCATTGCCTTACCAAAATGCCCTACTCCTGGCAAGATTATCTTATCTGCTTTTTTTAATTCTTTGTAATCTGAAGTCACTGTAGCTGTAATGCCGAGCTGATGTAACTTTCTGCTCACAGAGTGAATATTACCCATATGATAGTCTAATATCACGAATTTAGTTTTCACGAATTAAATTTTTAAGTGCTTCTGCCAATTTTGACACTTGATTTTTTACCGAAAATTGCTCTCGAGCTTGGTCATTGCTAATGATGTTTTCTGTCTTATTTCCGCTCTTCTTTTCTGCTAGCTTCTCTTGTAAAAAAGAAAAAACTTCATTTTCTGAGTTTAGTGTGATTCCTAGTTTTGACTGTAATGCGATCTCATCCAACACATCATTATCTCCAGGACATACAATAAAACGTTTGCCTATACCTATATATTCAAACACTTTACTCGATGGGATTCCTTTTATATCTTGATGTCCTACCATAAGCAGAAAATCTGATTGGTATTGAATTTCTAAAACTTCAGTCTTAGCTACTCGATCTGTTATGGAAAAGTAATTTTCATACCCTTTCAAGATTTTTTCAACACGAACAGCTTGTTCTTTTTTAAAAGAAAGACCTGGAAAATATATTTGAATTTTTTCTTCTGGATTTTCATTAATAAAAAGAATAAATCCCTTAAGGAATATGGCTATAGGCTGTGTATCATAGAGGGTGCCATTGTAAGTGATTCGGAATGAATCTTCTTGAGACTTATCTATTTTTTCAAGCTCATCATATCCATTAAAAATGACCAGACCTTTAATCCCCAAAAAATCACTAAGTTTAGCTATATAATGAGGCGATACAGATATGATTAAACTCGCATTACTTAGCCACTTCTTTTCAGTCCATCTTTGCAACGAATAAAGTGCAAACTTGTCGATTGATGAACTAGTCCACTCATCTCGATAATCAGCAATCCATTTTATATGTGGATGAGAGCGCTTGAGTAAATAACCGAAAAAAAACTGTTCAAAAGGATCTACTGAAATAATCAATAATTTAATTGATTTATCAGCTCTTAGCAATTTATCAGCATGGGTGTATAGATTGTAGAAATATGTTGACTTTGCATAAAAGCTATGCATCAAAATATTCAAAAGTGTTAAAGTCTTACTCAAAAGATTAAATAGTGGATTGTTTTTTTTTCTGACGAAAAAAAAATCTCGAAGATTAGCTAAGTAGGGTAAAAAATGAACCTCAGAATTTTCTTTCTTTATTATTTCTAACTCTCTAGGGTCAGGTGTTAATCTTTGTTGTTCCGACAATTCATTTCCTGTCCAATGTCGTGTAACTATGATGGGATAAAAGCCATGCTGAGGCAAATACCTTTCCCAACTTTTAATTCGCTGTGAAGCAGTCAAATTACAAGGAGGATAATAATATGAAATGATAAGTACCTTTTCCAAAAAGTTTAAAATTATGAGGGCAAATTAAAAATGCTAGTATTTAAAACAAAAAAGAAGTGCAACTAAAGTTATTTCTCCTTTGATCTTGATGTGCAATACCCATATTGTCACTCTCTTTAAATACCATTGTTTCAATTTTATACAAAGGTATAAAAAAAGCTGCACTAGACCTGGGTTTTAAACTAAAAACACGCTACAATTTAAACTTGACTCAGCTTGATAAGTAAAAAAACAAAGTATGAAATAGCTAACTTCAATAAATTGAATAGAGCGGAAAACATACCCCCCCCCAAAAAAAAAGAACTAGCGTTAAACCAAATTATACCTAAACAGTGATTGATTAGAACAATAAATCATGTAAATATTCAACGCTATATTAGTCTTGTATAAATGTTTGCATATAACTCCACTCCTTTTTCTAAACTAAAAAAGTCAAGTGCCCCAAACATCCCGTGGCTTGGTATTGGAGGGGATTCCAATAAGGATTGACTAGCATTAGCATAACTATTTTCATCAAAGGTTTCAATTACATAACCACATTTATATTTTTCAATAATCGCATCGGTATCTCCTACTCCAGCATTACAAATAATAGGAATGCCCATACTCATTAATTCTCCCTGTTTTACAGGCGATGACGCTTTTTTAGAGTATGCAGGTTTGATAAAGAAAACTGCAGCATTTGAAAGCGATAAGTAGAGTGGAACTTCGGTATAATTTGCTTTTACAATAACGATGTCGCTCTCTACAATACCTTTTGCTTTTGCCTTACCTATAATAAAGTCTTTATCTTCTCCAGATATAAAAAAGAAAACGGCATTAGTTTGTTGTTTTTTCAATTCAACAAAAAAGTCAAGCATTTCATCTAACATATACCAAGTACCCGTAGATCCTAAGTAACTCAATACAAATTTATCTTTGAAATTGTATTGAATTTTCAATTGCTCTTGTTTGTTGACATCTAGTTTATTTATATCAAACCTACTTGTATCTACACAGCAGGGAATCACACTAATCGGTAATGATACACCCTGAAACTCCTTCCAAGATAGAATTTCATCAGTGCCATTTTGCGTTAGACTTACAATGTAATCGGCTTCGCTAAAAAACTCAATCTCCTTTCTCTTAAAGTAGTTGTAAATTAATTTGTAAGGTTGCTTTTCAATATTCCAAATATTGCCATCTCTACGCTCATCTGCCCAAAAACCACGCATGTCAAACAAAAACTTAGTACCATATTTTCTTTTGAAATGTAATCCGACTAAAGCAGGTATGTAACTTCGACAATGTAGAAGTTGAAAATCTTTTTGCTTGTGAAGTTGTTTAGCTTTTTGAAATAGAAAATAAACATCTTTTAATGTTGAAAAAACTGGGGGCTTTTTTGTGTATTTTATAGGCTGCCAATCAATCTTGTTTTCTTGACATAAACTGCTGATTTGTTCTTTTTTTTCAATATAATTTTTTTCTTTTTCAGCACTTAAAATAGTAATTACATAGCCCAGTTTGGATAGCCCTATAAGGTATGTCAATACCTGGCTTTGACCTAAAGGGTCGGTCATGCCATCATAGGAAACGAATAAAACATTTTTCATGATAAAATAGTTGGTTTTTGTGTTTTATAGCTTTAAATGAGTGGGAATTATAAAAACGTCAGAGTAGATGTTGATGAAGAGGTAGTGCTTTCAACTTCGCTAAATAAGGCGATTCAAAGCATTTATGAAGATAACTCAGATGACGCATATTGTGCAAATCGGTAGCAGCAAAATGAATCATACCACTATCTATCAATTTTTCTGCCATATTTTTTGCGCCTTTTCCATACACACCAGTGAGTGAAGTAAGATTGAGCTGAAGCGAAACGCCTGAGTCAATAATATTTTGATATTCTTCTAAATCGTCTGAATGAAAATAAGGATAACGCTCTGGATGAGCTAAAATAACTTTATATCCAGCACTTATTAGTTCAAAAAAGTACTTGCTTGTATTGAATGATTTATTGAAATACGAAAGCTCTACTAACACATAGTTGTTTTCGGTGGTCAATATGTCTCTCGCTTTTATTTTTGGAAAAATACTTTCATCAAGATAGTACTCTGCTATCGCATCAAAAGGCATGTTGATATTTTGTTTCGCCAGAGCGTCTCTCACCTTATCTCTACCACTGCGTATGGCATCACTACTGTTATTGTATCCATCAGTCATGATATGTGGAGAGGTGATTACTTTTTTAAATCCTATTTTTTGAAGCCCTTGAACTAGCTGTAGCGTATCTTCCATCGACTTTGACCCATCATCAATACCAGGTATAAGATGCGAGTGAAAATCCGTACCGAGCCAGTCAAAATTATCTAACTGAGGTGCTTTATCAATGCCAAAAAGTTTAGAAAAAAACGACATGAATAGTCTTAGCTTTCTTTATTTAGAAAATAATCAACCGTCTTTTTTAATCCAGCATTAAAATCAAATTTGGCATCATAACCCAAAAGCACTTTGGCTTTGGATACATCAGCTAATGAATTTCGAATATCGCCAGAGCGAGTTTCTCGATAACTAGGTTGATGGTCACTTTCTAAATTTTTGGCTATCTCAAAGTATAAATGATTTACCGAAAAATTTTCACCACATGCGATATTAAACACTTGCCCCTCAGCATCTATATTCTCACAAAGCATAGCTTTAACATTAGCTTGTACCGCGTTTTCTACAAAAGTGAAATCACGCGTTTGCTCACCATCGCCATCAATAAATACAGCTTCTTTTTTCAAAATTTTATCTACAAAAATTGGAATGACTGCGGCATACATCCCTTTAGGATCTTGCCGTGGTCCGAAAATATTAAAATAACGAAGACCTATGACTGACAACCCATACGCTTTATGAAAAACGGAGGCGTACAATTCGTTAGCATATTTAGATACAGCATATGGCGATAATTGATGACCTATACGTTCTTCGATTTTAGGAAGTGAAGGCTCATCGCCATAGACCGATGAGGAGGATGCATATACAAAACGTTTCACACCTGCATCTTTAGCTGCCGTTATCATATTTACAAAACCGCCCACATTGATTGAGTTAGTTCGGTAAGGCTCTTTGAGCGAGCGAGGTACAGAACCAAGTGCAGCCTGGTGTGTAACATAATCTATACCTTCACATGCTTCTCTACATATCTCCAAATCACAAATATCGCCTTCAATAAGTTCTACATTAGACAATGACAAAAACGGGGTGATATTTGACTTTGAACTTGTAAGAAAGTTGTCGAGAATGCGTATTTTGCCTGCCTTGTTTTTCACTAAATACTCTACGATATTAGAACCTATAAAGCCAGCACCTCCCGTAATTAAAAAAGAAGCATTTGAAATATCGTTTGAATGGTATTTTGTTTGATACATTTTATCTTTTTACATATTGCAATTCGTAATAGTTTTGGTAGTTTCCAGAGGTTACATTTTCCAACCAATCATTATTTGCAAGATACCAATCTACTGTTTTTGCTAATCCTTCTTCAAATTGCAACGAAGGCTTCCACCCTAACTCATTTTGTAGTTTAGAAGAATCAATAGCATAACGCAAATCGTGTCCTGCTCTATCTTTCACGAAGGTAATTAGTTTTTCGTTTTCGCCCTCTGCTCTACCTAGTTTTTTATCCATGATTTTGCAAAGCAATCGTATAACATCTATATTCGTCCACTCGTTGTGTCCACCAATATTGTAAGTCGATCCATCTTTTGCGTTGTGAAAAACGGTATCAATAGCCGAAGCATGATCTACTACATATAACCAATCGCGCACATTCTCTCCTTTTCCATATATTGGTAAAGGCTTATTGTTTTTGATATTGTTTATACAAAGTGGAATTAACTTTTCGGGAAAATGGTTTGGTCCATAGTTGTTAGAACAGTTTGAAATAACCACAGGCAGATTATAGGTATCATGATAAGCCCTAACGAAGTGGTCTGAGCTAGCTTTAGATGCGGAGTAGGGACTATGAGGATCATAAGCAGTAGTTTCTGTAAACATACCCTCATCGCCCAATGCGCCATACACTTCATCGGTAGAAACATGATAAAACCGCTTCCCCTCTAATTTATTATCTTTAGTGCAACCCCACAACGTTTTGGCAGCGTTTAAAAGATTGACCGTACCAATTACATTGGTGATTACAAACTCCATAGGATTGCTGATAGACCTATCTACATGGCTCTCAGCAGCCAAATGTACTACTGCGTCAAATTGCTCCTTTTGAAATAAATCATGAATAAAAGCAGCATCTGCTATATCTCCTTTTAAAAATGTATAATTAGGCAATTGCTCAACATCTCGCAGGTTTTCAAGATTGCCCGCATAGGTCAATTTATCTAAATTGAAAATATGATAATCGGGATATTTAGTAGAAAATAACCGAACTACGTGTGAACCAATAAAACCTGCTCCGCCAGTAATGAGAATTTTTTTCATTTTAACAATTTACAATGACCAATAACTTAAATGCTTAATCTTATTTCTCAAATCGCCTTTGATATCTACCAAAATACCATCAGGTTTCATCATATTGATAAAGGCAGCTTCGGTGTAATTTGTAAACTGATCGTGATTTACAGCTACTACCACAGCATCGTACTCATTGTTTGGATTACTTACTAGCGATACTTGATATTCATGCTCAAACTCTTCATTATCCGCATTAGGGTCATATACTTCTACATTCACAGAGTAGGATTGCAATTCCTTAATCACATCAACCACCTTTGAGTTTCTAATATCAGTTACATTTTCTTTAAACGTTGCTCCCATCACCAGTACTTTCGTATTGGCTACTTGCTTATTTAATTTGATAAGTTGCTGAACTAGTTTTTTAGAAATGATAGCACCCATCGAGTCATTTATTCTACGGCCTGCTAAAATCATTTCGGGCTTAAAACCAAGCTCTGACGCCTTATAGGTCAGGTAGTAAGGATCTACGCCTATGCAATGCCCACCAACTAATCCTGGGAAAAATTTCAAAAAATTCCATTTGGTTCCAGCTGCCTCTAAAACTTCATAAGTATTAATTCCCATTCTATCAAATATACACGACAACTCATTCATCAAAGCGATGTTTACATCACGCTGCGTGTTTTCTATAATCTTAGCCGCTTCTGCTACTTTGATACTACTCGCTCTATGGGTACCTGCTTTTACTATGATTTCATAAGTGCGGGCTATGATATCCAAAGATTCAGCATCACAGCCTGAAACCACCTTCATGATTTTAGTAATCGTATGTTCTTTATCTCCTGGATTGATTCGTTCCGGAGAATATCCCAATTTAAAATCTACTCCCATTTTTAGACCAGAAAGCTCTTCTAAAATAGGTAAACAATCCTCTTCAGTACATCCTGGATAAACAGTAGATTCATAGACTACATAGTCACCCTTTTTCAGCACCTGTCCTATCGTTCTTGAAGCAGACTGTACTGGCTTAAGGTCAGGTACATTGTGCGAATCTACAGGTGTCGGCACAGCTACAATAAAAAAGTTTGCATCACGTAATTCTTCAATATTGCTTGTAAAGTGAATGTCACACCCTTCAAATGCAGAAGTATCTAATTCACAACTTGGGTCTTGTCCGTTGCGCATCATTTCTACACGTTTTTCATTGATATCAAACCCAATCACAGAAACATGTTTAGCAAATTCTAATGCTATTGGCAAACCCACATAACCAAGACCTACTAGGGCAATTTTTTTTTCTTTTTTAAGTAATTGTTCTATCATATTTTTTAATATTATAATTTGGATACTT
>CALAYL010000054.1 GCA_937894725.1 uncultured Bacteroidota bacterium | reverse complement strand
TAGAATGATAGAACACACAAGCACCGCTTCGCTAATGCTTGCGCGAGTTGGGGTATAATTATCAGAAAGTAATAAAATCTTCATCAAATCCTGGTGGTTATCCGTTTTACCCTAAATAATTATTATGATAATCATTCGTTCATTTGAATATTTGTGGAGATTAGGCTATTATGAGCCTGATATATATAACTTTCAATGGGAATCATTTTTTTATACCTTTTTAAGAAGAATGAATTCTAGGAAATGGTTTGCTCAAAAAAGTGTTGGAACGACTGGAAAAATAAATAGAAAAAGAGGTATTCTTTACAGATACAAAGACAAGTTATTTTTCGATTATTGCAAACAAAGAATTGAAATAACAAAAGATACCGAGATACAGATTTTTCAAAGGGAGAATGATTACCTATTGCTAAGTATCTCCGAACAAAATGAGGTTGTATTGGAAGTGGAATTCAAACCAAATAAACCATTTATCCCTTTAGAAATAGATACAACCTTTGTATCTGCATCGGATTTTGACTTTGGTATTTATGTTTATGAAACTTTATTGGATAAAAACTTTCGACCTAAGTTATTTAAGGATTATAGCTATCGAGATATTAAAATGCCTTCCCATTTGGTCAGGAAATAAGCACAACTAGTGCACGAATGCACGGCTGGTCTTAAGTACGGGTTCTTGTGCTAAGATAATTCAAAAAGAAAAAGAAAATACTAGCTTTATTGAGTGAATGTGTCTACTAAAATATCATCTAAAAGCTACTATCCGGGGGGTATGCTCATGCCGGGAAGGAAGTATAATAGTAATGCTTACAGATGGGGCTTTAATGGACAAGAAAAAGATGATGAGGTTTATGGAAGCGGAAATCTCAATACTGCTATGTTTTGGGAGTATGATACGAGGCTCGGTAGGAGGTGGAATGTGGATCCTTTAAGTAAGCAATACCCTTCTCCAGCCCCAGTTCCCATATCCGCAAGACTGTGTCCATTTAAAATTACGGCTGTGTTTAGCTAAATGCTATCTGATGGTATCCATGTACACCATTTTGTTTTCTACTCTACCATCGTCATACAAATCTACTATAGCTACTCCTGGACCAAACTCCTGATTTTTACCATTCCACCAAGCTCCACATACAGCGCCATTACAGCAGTATTTCACCCCCAGATATTCCACATCATCTACTAAATGTATATGTCCGCTGAGTGCTGTTTTTACATTCGAGTGTTTATAAAATAAATCTTTGAGCATCCGAGCATCGCTGTGCGTATTGGCTCTCGAAATATTAAATCCCCCTCCTGTCTTTTCGGTCTTGCCATCAAAAAAAGTAGTGACACTCAATATCGGAATATGCGACAATACACACACAAACTGCTGTGAAGGTGTAGCTTGCAGCTCTCCCTTGAGCCACTCCGTTTGCTCATCATCCAATCTAGCTTGATAGCCCAATCCTACCACTGGATAGGTACTGTCGAGTACTATCACTTTCCATTTACCGATTTGCTTTGCATAGTAGCGATTCGGCATTTTGAGTTCATCCGCAGCCCATTGTTTACTATAGTCATGAGTACGCTTGCTTTTGACAAAAGGCATACTCCACCCCCACACATCATGATTGCCAATACAGGACAAAACAGGCAATTTATTTTGCTGCAATGCGGCTTGCCAAATCGCCCATTGTGCTTTTGCACTCTCTTTCGTTTTGCCCAAAGAGTCCATGATAGAATCACCGCCAGTAAACAAAAAATCAGGTTTCCTATCCAAACCATTTACATACGCTAATGCTTTGGCTGTGCCTTCTATAGCCGCCTTGTTATCAAAAATATGTATATCGGTGAGGTGCGCTACACGAGTGAAGGGCACAGGGTTTTCTTGATGTGGAATAGGAGAAGAAAACAACTGAGGAGCAGTAAAACCCACAGCTGTAGTGAGTCCTAGGTTTTTTAAAAACTTTTTTCTATTGATTGTCATAAAAATGAATTTCAGCTAAAATATAAAACGCTATGATAAAAGGAGGGTACTATCCAAATCTCGTGTTGCTTGATGCTGGGTGCTAGGTGCAGTAAACTTAAAAAAAAGACTAAACTTAGTCCGTGAAGCATTGCCATCTTATTCACAAACATAATGGTAGTTTTGACGCTATATGTTGACGCTGTGCCAAAAACTATCAGCCGTACTTAATCGGGTAGCATAGCCTATAATAATAAAACCTTGATATATTTATACAACAAATCGAAAAGAAGATCCGCTAAAAAACAAAATAATATGAAAAAAACATTCTTTCCCATTAGCCTTTTGCTCATGACGTTGACCATGAGTGGTTGCTGTAAGGAATATTTAGATTGCTTGAAATGCGACACTGGATATTTACCTATCGATGCAAACAAAAGCATCACAAAAATTTGCTTAGGTTCTTGTGCGAGCCAAAGCGAAAGCCAGCCGATGCTCTACACAGCCGCAGCGCAAAAGCCCGATTTGTTTATTTATCTAGGCGACAATATCTATGGCGACACCGAAGACATGAGTCTTTTAGCCAAAAAATATTCTACACTTTGCAAAAAAAGCGAGTTTAAGACATTACAATCTACCTGTCCAATTTTAGCCGTATGGGATGACCATGATTATGGCAAAAATGATGCAGGTTTGGAATACAAAAAGAAAGAAGAATCAAAAAATGTATTTATGCACTTTTGGGGCGAAGAAAACAATACAAGACGATGGTCGCATAAGGGCATTTATGATGCACAAATCTTTGGTAAAAATGATGAAGCAGTTCAAATCATTTTGTTGGATTTGCGAACATTTCGTACTGCCATGGATTACAAACCCAATTTTGATCCTGCAGCTACTATGCTCGGTGCAGAACAGTGGCTGTGGCTACAAACAGAGCTTTTAAAACCTGCAAAAGTTAGGATTATTGCCAGTAGCACTCAGTTTGGAGCAGAATACAATGGGTTTGAATCTTGGTCAAATTTTCCCTTAGAGCAAGAAAAGATGTATAACCTTATCAAAAGCACCAATGCATCGGGTGTGTTTTTTATAAGTGGAGATATTCACTATGGCGAATTATCTAAGCGAACACCCGCCAACACTTATCCGATTTATGACTTCACCTCGAGTGGCATCACTGAGACCTATCCGCCCGTTGCCAACCAGTTTAGAATCGGCAATCCATTTGCAACTAATCACATCGGCACTATAGACATCGATTGGAAAGGTGATTCTACACGCATAGATTTTTCACTATTGGATGTGACAGGCACTAAACAGTTGAGCGAACATATTTTCTTAAAGGATATTTCATTTTGAATATTCCGTCCACCAGTATGTTGTGGTGGTGTCTTGCAAGGGTATTGGCAATCATCTGGTGTGGCTAGAAATGTAAATTGTCATATCACTTCTTTATCGCATTTTTTGCTTTGGGGCTACAAAACGACACTGAAGTAGAGTTAGCTGCATTGGTAGCATTGAGATTCAAAAATGGACAAAAGATGCGGGAGCATAGAAAACCCTAAATCGTTTCAACAAGCTAAAAAATTCCATCATATGTTAAGAAACGAAAATAAATTTTCGCCCATTAAACTTGTCTTGATTGTGTCTATCTTATCATTAATATTTTAAACCAATAAAAACAAACAACATGAAAAAGGTAATGATGATGGTAATAGCACTTTTAGTAACTGCTACTGCCGTAAATGCCCAAGGAAGAGGGCCAGGAAAAGGACC
Organism: uncultured Bacteroidota bacterium; assembly: GCA_937894725.1. Lineage (GTDB taxonomy): Bacteria > Bacteroidota > Bacteroidia > Chitinophagales > LD1 > CALAYL01. The sequence continues at coordinate 64,198 of CALAYL010000054.1, read as the reverse complement.
CCGACCTGAAGGTGGAAAAGGGGAAATGCAAAATTTGTCGCCCGAAGAGCATGCCAAAAAAAGAACAGAAGGTATGATCAAACGATTTGGATTTCCGCAAGATTTGTACGCCAAAATCTATCCCATACAGCTCGAAAGAATGGTGGCTGTAAAAAAAGCAAGAGCTACTGAGCCTGCCGACAAAGCTGCTATGAAAACAGCCAATCTAAATTATAAGGCAGGTTTGAAAAAAACACTCACAGCTACACAATACCAACAAGTAGAACAAGCTTGGGCAGAAGCAAAGGCAAAACGACAACAAAATAAAGGAGACAAAGGCCCCAAAGGCGCACCGCACGATGAGCTAGAAGACTAGTTGTTGCGTTGTTCTGATATAACAAAAAGCTTACCAAAAAAATTGGGTAAGCTTTTTTTTTCATGCACTACCGACTATAGCCGAACAAGTCTTTGGCATCTACACTTTGACTTGGTAAATTCACCACCATAGCTACAGCTTTCCCTAGCCTAACATCCACAATCGTATAACAAAAAACTCTTTTTTTATTTCGCCACCTTTCACTTTCTTAGCTACAAAATCGAATTAAAGGCTATTTTTACCCCATAAACGAACACATGTCTTTAGAAATTATAGAAGAAAACGGATTTAAATATGTAGAACTGGGACAAGGCCCTATCATCATGAATCTTCATGGTCTATTCGGTGCACTCTCCAATTTCAAAGATGTAACGGATTTTTTCAGCCCTAATTACACCGTAGTTATACCCATTTTGCCGCTATACACTTTAGATTTGGACAAAACGAGCGTGACAGGCATGGTCGATTATGTAGAGGCGTTTATTGACTTCAAAGGCTACAAAGACATCAATCTTATCGGCAATTCGCTTGGAGGTCATATTGCACTATTGCTCACGCTTCGCAGACAAGAACTCATCAAATCAATGACCCTCACGGCAAGTTCTGGTTTGTTTGAAGCTTCTTTGGGTGATCAATATCCTCGCAAAAGCGACAAAAGTTATATCAAACGCAAAACAGCAGAGACCTTTTATAATCCAGACCTTGCAACAGACGAACTCGTAGATGAAGTGTATGATATTGTAAATACACGTGAGAAAGCGCTCAGAGTAGTATTCATAGCCAAATCGGCCGTGCGAAACAATCTCCGTGACGAGCTCGAAAAAATAACCGTACCCTGCAATTTGATTTGGGGAGCTACAGACTCAATCACCCCTCCTTTTGTGGGTGAAGAATTTCATAAATTACTTAAAAATTCAGACTTGACCATCATCGAAAAGTGCGGTCACGCCCCTATGATGGAGGTGCCGGCCGAATTTAACACATGTATGGAACGATTTTTGAAGAAAGTATATCAAGAAGGAAACTAAACCCATCTTTTCTTCGTTTATAGTGTATGATAGCTCGCGAAATAGTAAATAACCAACTGCCCCCACTCTACTACCACAATACTGGAGAAGAGGCCATGATGATCATGCACGATCTGAATGTAAATCAAATGCCCGTAATAGCGCAACAGGAGTATATTGGTATTATTTCTATCGAAGAGATTTTGCTTTTAAAACATCTCAACGAACCCCTTTCTGCTATTCACAAAAACCTCCGAAAGCCGCATGTAACCGAAAACTCACATCTCTTTGATGTAATGAAAGCTGCTCTCGCCTACAACTCTAAAATAATCCCTATTCTAAGCGAAGAAGGCAATAAATACCTAGGTGTGATATCGGCAGAAAGTTGCCTGAAATCTTTTTCAGAACTCAACTCTATCATTGATGAAGGAGGCATACTTGAGGTCATAGTACCCTTCAATGATTTTGTATTGTCAGATGTGGTACGTGCTATCGAACTCAATGATGTGAAAGTACTTGCACTTTATACCAATATTGACCAGGCGAAAGGAATAGTCGAAATTACCGTAAAAACGAATAGCAATGACCTTGCCGCTTCTATCGCCTCACTAGAACGATATGGCTTTGAAATCAAAGGCTATTTTCACGAAAAAGAATATAGCGAGGATCTCAAAGACCGCTACGATGCATTGATTCACTTTTTGAATGTATAATAAATAAAAAAACCGCCTCATTTGAGCGCGGTTTTTTTATATTTTTTAAGCTGAAAGACTAACTGCAACCTGTCTGTGTACCACAGTTAGGGCATTTGTAGCAAGCTCCACTACGCATGGTCACATAGCCGCACTCTCTACAAGTAGGTCCTTCGCCTAGTCCCTTAGCTTGCTCTATCAAGGCGTTGCTTGCCAATTTCATCGTGTGTTGCTTTTTTTCGTTGCTCGTCTTTAATATCTTTGGAGATACGATCAAATTTTCACCTTCAGCTTCATGGCTTATTTCGTCTGTGTCGATACCGTCTTCTTCGAGTATAGCAGGTGGTACATGTACAAGGTCTGTACGTCCTAGATATTCGAGTGCTAGCAGTCTAAAAATATAATCTACAACCGAAGTAGCGTTTTTGATATTTGGATGCTCTACCATGCCGCTCGGCTCGAAACGAGTGAAAGTAAACTTAGAAACAAACTCTTCAAGTGGCACACCATATTGTAACCCTAAGGATACAGAGATGGCGAAGCAGTTCATCAAACTTCTAAATGAAGCACCTTCTTTGTGCATATCCACAAATATTTCGCCTAATTTTCCGTCATCATATTGCCCTGTGCGTACAAAGACAGTTTGTCCATCTATTTTTGCTTTTTGAGTAAATCCTTCACGCTTCGCGGGCAGTTTTTTTCGCTCTACGATACGTGCCAATTCTGTTTTAAACTGTGTATCGGTCGATTCTTGCATCAAGATACGAGCAGCCTCAAGCACTTCCTCTGGAGTAAGCTTACTAAAGCCCTCACGTGGTGCTTCTGGAGTCGCTACAGTAGCCGCTGCTTCTTCTTTTTCATCATCTTTCTTATTAGAAAGCGGTTGAGAAAGCTTGCATCCGTCACGGTAAAGTGCATTTGCTTTGAGACCCAATCTCCAGCTAAGTTCGTAGCATTCTTGAATGTCTTCTACAGTAGCTTCGTTAGGTAGATTGATTGTTTTAGAAATTGCACCCGATAGGAAAGGCTGCGCTGCTGCCATCATTTTGATATGGCCAGTAGCATGGATAAAACGAGTGCCTATAGTACCGCACTTACCTGCCGTGTCAAACACCGCATAGTGCTCTGGTTTCAAGAAAGGCGCACCTTCTATGGTCATTGTACCACACGCATATACATTGGCTGCTTCGATTTCGGCTTTGGTATAGCCTAATTTGCGCAATAGATTAAATCCTTCGGCATTATATATTTCTTTCGAAATGCCTATACGCTGCATGGTCTCCTCTCCGAGTGTCCATGCATTGAACACAAAAGTAATGTCAAATGCTGCTCCTAATTGCTTTTCAATATTCGCTATATCATCGTTATTTAATCCTTTTTGGAAAAGACTTTCTGGATTGATAACCGGACATCCGGCAAGTGTCCCTGCTCCCTTAGCATAGGTGACGATAGCATCTACCTGCGCTGGAGTGTAGCCAAGTGTGCGCAATGCTGAAGGGATAGATTGGTTGATGATTTTGAAGTAACCACCGCCCGATAGTTTTTTGAATTTCACGAGTGCATAGTCTGGCTCTACTCCTGTAGTATCGCAATCCATTACTAGACCTATAGTACCTGTAGGGGCGATTACCGTTGTTTGCGCGTTTCTGTAGCCGTATTTTTCACCATATTGCAGAGCCTCGTCCCATGCATTGCAAGCTGCTTTGAGTAGATAGTCTGGGCAGTTGGCTTGGTCTATACCCAATGGCTTTATTTCAATACCTTCATAGGTATCTGAGCTTACATTATATGCCGCATATCGGTGGTTGCGCATTACACGCATCATGTGTTCTTTGTTTCGCTCATAGCCTGCAAATGTACCCAATGCACCAGCCATTTCAGCCGAAGTCTTGTACGCTATACCGGTCATGATAGCCGTGATAGCGCCACCTATAGCTCGCCCCTTGTCTGAATCGTACGGTATGCCCGACACCATCAATAGAGTACCAAGATTAGCGTAGCCTAGTCCTAAAGTTCTAAACTCATACGACAACTGCGCTACCTCTGGCGATGGGAATTGCGCCATCAATACAGAGATTTCGAGCACCATAGTCCATAAACGAGACATGTACTCAAATCCTTTCACATCAAATGTGAGGGTCTCTGCATTGTAAAATTTCATCAAGTTAAATGAGGCAAGATTACAAGCCGTATTGTCCAAAAACATATACTCCGAGCATGGGTTAGATGCTCTGATAGGGCCATCTGCTGGGCAAGTATGCCACTCGTTGATAGTCGTGTCATATTGAATACCTGGATCAGCGCATCTCCAAGCTGCTTCTGCTACTTTATTCCAAAGTGCACGAGCCTCAATCGTTTTCATAGTACGTCCGTCTGTACGTGCTTTTAGATGCCAATCGCCACCATTTTCTAAAGCATTAAAAAATGCGTTTGGTACACGGATAGAATTGTTTGAATTTTGACCAGAAACAGTGCGATAAGCCTCACCTTCATAGTGATTGCTATATCCTGCGTCAATAAGGGCTTTTACTTTATCTTCTTCTTTCATTTTCCAATCGATGAAATCAATCACCTCTGGATGGTCTAAATCAAGACAAACCATTTTGGCGGCTCTACGTGTAGTACCACCCGATTTGATAGCGCCTGCTGCGCTATCACCTATTTTCAAAAAAGACATCAACCCTGATGATGTACCTCCTCCCGAAAGTGTTTCCCCTTCACCACGCACGTTCGAGAAATTTGTACCTACGCCAGAGCCGTATTTGAAGATACGCGCTTCACGAGTCCAAAGATCCATGATACCCCCTTCGTTTACTAAATCATCGGTAACTGAAAGGATAAAACAAGCGTGTGGTTGTGGACGCTCATAAGCTGATGTTGATTTCTCGAGCAATCCCGTTTCTGGATTTACAAAAAAGTGCCCTTGTGGCTTACCTGTGATGCCATAAGCGGTGTGCAAACCTGTATTGAACCACTGTGGGGAGTTGGGTGCTGTCATCTGAGCTATGATAGAATACACGATTTCATCATAGAATATCCCTGCATCTCTTTTACTAGCAAAGTAGCCATATCGCTCACCCCAGCTTCTCCAGCAGTCAGCCATTCGATGTGCCACTTGCTTGATAGAGGTTTCTCCACCTAGCGTGCCATCTGCTTGAGGTACTCCTGCTTTTCTAAAATATTTTTGTGCTAAAATGTCGGTAGCTACCTGACTCCAACTTGCAGGCACTTCTACATTATTCATTTCAAACACGGCATCGCCTTTTGGGTTACGAATTACGCTGCTTCTCAGTTCGTACTGAAACAAATCGTAAGGGCTGGTGTTATCTTGAGTATAGTGTCGAGATATACTTAGACCTTTGGTTGAGGTGTTTTTTGCCATTTTTGTATATTGTATAGTTGTCTAATATCTAGTAGAAATGTTCAGACGGTTGAACAATGACACGAATATAAATTCATTATGATATTGAATCAACCCCATTTATCAACACAGAATGTGCGATTGTCCTACCAATATTTTTAAATCGTTTGTATCAAAAGGATTGGTGATGTGGAAAAACTTTAAAGGCACTTTTTCTTGTTAGTTTTGAAAAAAGGTGTAGCAAGTATTAGCCTGCCCAAACCAAATTGGGTTACCCACATTTTGTGGATTAGGGAAATCACAAAATCTATCTCGAATAATTAGGTGCTTCCTTAGTTATCATCACATCGTGAGGATGAGACTCGTTGATTCCAGACGAGGTAATACGAACAAATTTTGCCTTTTTGAGTTCTGCCATATTCTTTGCCCCACAATAACCCATGCCTGCCCGCAATCCACCCACATACTGATAGATAATTTCGGCTACTGAGCCTTTATAAGGCACTCTTCCAACTATACCTTCTGGCACTAGTTTTTTGACATCATCTTCTGCATCTTGAAAATAGCGATCTTTTGAACCTTCTTGCATCGCCTCCACTGAGCCCATACCCCGATACGATTTGAATCTTCTACCCTCATATATAATAGACTCTCCTGGGCTTTCATCCGTACCAGCAAAAAGACTACCTGCCATCACAGTGTCAGCTCCTGCTGCGAGGGCTTTTACGACATCGCCAGTATAGCGAATACCGCCATCGGCTATTATCGGTACTCCATATTTTTTTGCTACGGCATATACATCACTGATTGCAGAGAGCTGAGGTACTCCTACACCTGCCACGATGCGAGTGGTGCAAATAGAGCCTGGCCCTATACCTACTTTCACACCATCTGCCCCTGCTGCTATCAAAGCTTTTGCGGCTTCGGCTGTGGCTATATTGCCTGATATAATTTCGATATTTTTAAAATCCTTTTTGGCTTTGCGCACGGCATCTATCACCCCTCTTGAGTGTCCATGAGCAGTGTCGATCACGACTACATCTACGCTTACCCCCAAAAGGGCTTCGATACGTGTATTGATATCGGGCGTTACTCCCACAGCTGCTCCACAAAGCAAACGGCCATATTGGTCTTTGCTCGATGAGGGATGAGATTTGAGTTTCAAAATATCCTTGTAAGTAATCAAACCTACTAAAACACCTTGCTTATCTACCACGGGCAATTTTTCGATCTTGTATCGCTCCAAAATTGTTTCTGCCTTTTTGAGGTCAGTCCCTTTAGGTGCGGTGATTAAGTTTTCTGTAGTCATGGCTTCAGAGACTTTTTTCTTTACATTTTTCTCAAAACGCAAATCTCTGTTTGTCAAAATGCCAACTAATTTTTTGTCTGTATTTACAATCGGAATACCACCAATTTTGTTTTCGCTCATTAGTTTTAGTGCATCGCCTACGGTCGCATTTACGAGTAGTGTGATAGGGTCGAGAATCATGCCGCTATCAGCACGCTTTACTTTGCGCACCTGCTCAGCTTGGCGTTCTATGCTCATGTTTTTGTGCAAAATGCCCATACCCCCTTCTCGAGCTATAGCGATGGCCATGGCCGATTCGGTTACAGTATCCATTGCAGCCGATACTATCGGAATGTGAATGTCAATGTTTTTGGTAAGCTTTGTACGGAGTGATGTGTCGCGGGGCAATATTTCAGAATATGACGGCACCAGCAGTACATCGTCAAAAGTAATTCCTAGCTTTTCAAATCTGTCTGTGGGGGTATTTCTTGTTGCCATTTGCGAAAGTAGAAAAAAGAATCTTAATCGCTATTAAAAAAAATCAAAAAAGTACTTAACATGCACAATCAAAATTGGCTAAGTCAATAAAATCTATATATTTAAAAATCAAAACCCAAAATCATGAAAGAATATAGCCGCTTATTTGACATTATTCATTATCAAAATGAACTCTATCCGCAAGCAGATGCTCTTTGCCATAAGGTAAACGGGCAGTGGATTAAATATTCCACACAACAGATTATTGATATGGCAAACAAAGCTTCTTTGGCCTTTTTGAAACTCAGCTTAAAAAGAGAGGATAAAATAGCTATTGTATCTACTAATCGTCCAGAATGGAACATTATAGACCTGGCATCACTCCAAGCTGGCTTAGTGAATGTGCCGGTATATCCTACGATTAGCGAACACGAATACAATTTCATATTTAACGATGCGTCTATAAAATATGCTTTCGTAGAAGATAAAAATCTCTATGATAAAATAAAGTCTATACAACCGAACGTACCTTCGCTTATAGACATCTATACATTTGATGAGGTAGCTGGGGCAAAAAACTGGAAAGATTTCTTAGCCACAGCCGAAGGGAATGATTTTAGCGAAGTGGAAGCGATTAAAGCATCCATTAAACCGAATGATTTAGCTACTATCATTTATACCTCCGGTACTACCGGAAACCCTAAGGGGGTAATGCTTTCGCACAACAATATCGTGAGCAACGTAAAAGCAGTAAATCCACTTTTGCCCCTCAACTCGAGCCAACGAATTTTGAGCTTTTTGCCACTATGCCACATTTTTGAGCGCATGGTAGGATTTGTTTATTTGACTAATGGTATTTCTATCTATTATGCGGAAAGTATGGAGGCAATAGCCGAAAACTTGAAAGAAGTCAAACCCCATTTCTTTACCTCTGTACCACGTTTGTTAGAGAAAGTATATATGAAACTCGAAGCTGCTTCATCAAACTTAGATGGTTTTAAAAAGAAGCTTTATATCGCTGCTTTAGCTTTCGCTAATGACTATGAAATTGGCAAAAAACTTGGTCCTATAGACTCTCTGAAGCATTGGGCTTATGATAGATTGATTTTCTCAAAATGGCGTGAAGCATTAGGGGGCAATACTATAGGCATCTGTACGGGAGCGGCAAAACTAAATCCAAAATTAGCCAAAGTATTTACGGCTGCGGGCATTATGGTAGGCGAGGGGTATGGACAAACTGAAACTTCGCCCGTGATAACCGTGACACCATTTGAATTAGAAAAAATAGTATTCGGCACCGTAGGTGTAGTCATAGATGGGATAACTGTAAAGCTTGAGCAAAGAGAAGGCATGAAAGAAGGCGAAGGTGAAATTTGGTGTAAAGGTCCCAACGTGATGCTGGGTTACTACAATCGCCCTGACCTCACAGCCGAAACGATTGTTGACGGTTGGATCAAAACGGGCGATGTGGGTACTTTTATAGAGCATAAAGGCGCAAAATACTTGAAGATTACTGACCGTGTGAAAGAAATTTTCAAAACCTCAGGGGGTAAATACATAGCTCCACTTTCGTTAGAAAGCAAGATGAAAGAAATTTCGTTTATCGAGCAAATGCTCGTGATAGGTGAAGGCAAAAACTATGTGAGCGCATTGATAGTGCCTAACTTCGTGGCATTAAAAGATTGGTGTGTATCGAATGGCGTTAATGTAGGAAGCAATAAAGACATCATTGCTAATCCGAAAGTAAAACAACTATTCAGAGATGCCATTGACGAGAAAAATAAATTTTTCGGACAGTGGGAAACTATCAAACGTTTTGAACTCATGGCTGACGAATGGACAGTAGATGGGGGTGAACTCACGCCTACGATGAAAGTAAAACGCAAAATAGTATCTGAAAAATATGCGAAACAGATTGAGGCATTATATGCCTAATCACATACAAAATTTATAGAAAGGCTATTCACAAAAGAGTAGCCTTTTTTGTGCTCCGTATCGAATTTTATTACATTTACAAAAACAAAACATAGGCTATGAACGGACTTTTGAAAGGCAAACGGGGCATTATCTTTGGTGCATTGGACGAAAATTCTATAGCTTGGAAAGTGGCGCTCAAAGCGCATGAGCAAGGTGCAATTTTTACGCTTACAAATGCCCCTGTGGCACTTCGTATGGGCGAGATAAACAAACTAGCCGAAAAATGCGGTACCATAGTACTCCCAGCTGATGCCACAGTAGTTGAAGACTTAGAAAAACTCATCCTTGATTCGGTAGCGCATCTTGGTGGCAAACTAGACTTTGTATTGCACTCAATAGGTATGTCGCCAAATGTTCGCAAAGGCAAAACCTACACTGATCTCAACTATGAGTGGATGAATAAGACTTACGACATATCCGCATTTTCATTGCACAAAACCTTACAAACTTGCAAAAAACTCGATGCGCTAAACGAGTGGGGATCTGTGCTTACACTCACCTATATTGCTGCGCAAAAAGCTTTTCCAGGCTATGGCGATATGGCTGATGCTAAGGCTACCTTAGAGTCTATTGTGCGGTCGTTTGGCTATTATTATGGCGTAGATAAAAAAGTACGCGTCAATTCCATTTCACAGTCACCTACTATGACTACTGCGGGGTCTGGCATCAAGGGCTTTGATACCTTTTTTGGTTTCGCAGACAAGATGTCGCCACTAGGCAATGCTAGTGCCGAAGCCTGCGCAAACTATTGCATCACCTTGTTTTCAGATTTGACAAAATACGTGACCATGCAAAACCTTTATCATGATGGTGGATTTTCAAATATGGGGGTGAGTGATGCGATTATGCAATTATTTCCAGGAGAAAAAGAGGGCTAATATTGGTTATGTTTTGAGTTATGTATTTTACCCATACCTGATTTGAGACCACCAAACTTTGCATTTCAGACCATGTAAGATTTAGGCTTTGCGTTTTTGATGAATCAAAAACATCCGTTCGGAAGTAAGCAATATTCCTTTTAACTCTTCGTTTTTAGAACGAAATAGTATCTTCGACATTACTAAACTTTCGACTCAATGCGTATTTGGTTTTTTGGACTCATTTTATGGAGTCAACTTCTTTTTGCACAACGCCCTATCGGCACTTGGAAATCATTTTTACCATACAATAATGCGTTTGAGCTAGCAGAATCACCAGACAGGATATATGTAAATTGCGATATTTCTATTTTTTATATAGACAAAGCAGACAATTCCATTCATACACTCGATAAAACAAAAGGACTTAGCGATATAGGCATAAGTCATATTGCCTATAATAAGACTACTAAAACGCTTGTCATTGCTTATCAAAACAGCAACATTGATTTGCTTGTAGATGGTGATAAAATCTATAATCTTCCAGATTTAAAAAACAAGCTTACCACGAGCTCAAAATCTATCAATGGACTTTACAGCGATGGGGCCCGAATTTACCTCTCGTCAGATATTGGCTTGTCTGTTATCGACCTCAATGCGCAAGAGTTTAAAAGCACTTATGTAATCGGTATGGGAGGAGCCGAAACTCCCGTAAACAATACCACCATAGCAGGTAATAAACTTTTTGCAGCTACTAAGGAGGGTATAAAAATAGCCAACACAAACAGTAGTAACCTCCAAGACTTCAACAGCTGGACAATACAAACTAACGGCATACCTGCTCGCAAAGCAAGCCATGTAGCGAGTGCTGGAGGACTTACTGTAGCCTCAATAAGTGATACCCTTTATCAATATAATGGTACGAGCTGGCAACTTTTATACGAACAAAAAAGCTGGGTTGTAAAAAACATTCATGCAGTTGACAATAAACTATGGGTGAGCATGTGGAATGATACCGCTGGCGGCTTTAGAAACAAATGGATTGTGTTTGAGCAAAATGGCACTTATGTAGAAAAAACGTTTGATGGTTCTTCACGCCCGCTAGATATCGTGGTATCGGATAATATTTGGATTGCCGACTTGTGGAATGGCCTAATGAAATACGCTACACCTAGCAGCGCTGGTGATCGATTTGTTCCTAATGGCCCTTTGTCAAATGGGGTTTTTAATATGACCATTTTTGAAGGAAACTTATATGTAGCAGCAGGAGGTGTAGATCCAAATTACACTACTTTCTTTAGTAATAGAGATGGTATTGTGGTTTATAAAGACAACCAATGGGTGCTAAAAAATGGTTTCAATGGGTATGGCCAACTCTATAATACAACAGACAATCTCAGCGTGGGAGTGTCTAGCGTAACTCGTAAAGCTTATTGGGGTTCTTGGGGAGGTGGGCTTACCGAAATGACCATAGACAATGGCGATGTGAAAGTGTTAGACAACACCAATAGTGTGTTAGAAAATCTAGGTGGTATCGGAGTCTATGTATCAGCACTCACTACAGACAGAGATGGAAACGTATGGATGATGAATTCGTCTGGTGTACGACAACTCAAAATCCTGAAGCCAAATGGCAATTGGGTAATCATCACCGTACCATACTATATACGCTCTACTCGCAAAATGATTGTAGATAGTAGAGGTTGGTTATGGATGTGTCAGCGAGATGGCGATGTGATAGTGTATAACCCTGGCAATGACCTCGACAATATTGCAGATGACCAATGGAAGCGCTTAGGGGCAGGAACAGGCAATGGCGGATTACCCAATAATTCTGTATGGTGCTTGGTCGAGGATAAAGAAAATGATATTTGGGTAGGTACTGATGAGGGAATAGGCACCTTCTATTGCGCAAGTAGTGTATTTAGCAACAACGGTTGCGATGCAGATAGAGTAAAGGTAGAGCGGGATGGCTTTATTGGTTATCTCTTTAGTACGGAGATAGTAAAAGCTATAGCTATAGATGGCGCTAATCGCAAATGGGTAGGCACTCTGAGTGGTGTGTATCTAATATCTGCTGATGGAAAAAAAGAGCTCTTAAATTTTACGACCGAAAACAGTCCATTACCCTCTAATGGCATCACCGATATCCGTATCAATCAAACAACAGGTGAGGTGTTTATCGGTACAGAAGAGGGTCTAGTGAGCTATCAAGGTGATGCCATATTGGGTAATGAGACAAAGGGCGAAGTGCTTGTATATCCAAATCCAGTACAGCCTACTTACAACGGCCCCATAGCAGTCAAAGGACTCGTAGATGATGCTTATGTCAAAATCACTGATGCTGCGGGCGTGTTGGTATATCAAGGCAGAGCGAATGGCGGGCAAATGATTTGGGATGGCAAAGGCTACGAAGGAAAGCGTGTAGCCTCAGGCGTTTATGTAGTATATGCAGCCACAGACGCAGGCAAAGAAAAAAGCGTAGCAAAAATTGTATTGCTAAATTGATAAGAAAGCTGCTACTTTGTAGCAGATGTATCATAAATCAAGAGGAGTCATATTGCAAACCATCAAGTATGGTGAAACTAGTCTTATAGCTAGGATATATACTGATATTCATGGGGTCACTTCTTTTCTCATCAAAGGGGCTCGTAGTAATACGAAAAGCCAAAAAGCACCCATGCTTCAAAAAGGCACTCTGCTTGAAATTGATTATAGCTATCAAAGCAACAAACAACTTCACTACCTAAAAGAAATCAAGCGAGCGCACACTTATCAATCTATCCCATTCGACACCGCAAAGTCTGCATTGATGCTGTTTATGATAGAATTGGTATCCGCTACGACTATCGAACACGAATCGAATATGGAGCAATTTGAATATATTTTCGAGCAGCTTGTTTTGTTAGACGAAATAAAACCTACGCCACTTTTTCATTTACAATTTGCGGTAAATCTCACTCGCTTTTTAGGGTTTTATCCTGATGAAAATTTCGGCCCTACAAATACAATTTTTGATTTGCGACAAGGCTCATTTTTACCGCAAAATTATCAAGGAGCAAACTGCATGTCTGTAAATGAAAGTGCGCTGTTAGCATCGATTTGCAACTATACTAAAGTGGAGTATCAAAGTACAAAAGAACTACGAAAATCTCTTCTAGAAAAACTACTCCAATACTACACCTACCACATTGATTATTTCAAAGAAATAAAATCACATTTGGTTTTTGAAGCGCTATTTAAGTAATCAATCGCTATTCGATTTTTGCTAAAAACTCTTGTTCTGTAATAATTTGAATGGACTCCATTTTTTGAGCCTTGGCGAGTTTGCTACCCGCATCTGTACCTACGACCAGAAAATCAAGATTGGCAGAAACACTGCTTAATAATCGCCCACCGTTTTCCTCCACCAGCTGCTTAGCTCTATCTCGCGAAAAAGCTGTGAGCGTACCCGTAAATAAAAATGATTTTCCCTCAAGCACATTGGATGATTTTGCGCTGTCTTGCGTTCTATTTTCTAAATTCACTCCTGCTTTTTCTAAAGCTTCAAGTAGATACAAGTTAGCTGGAGTTGAAAAAAACCGCACTACACTTTCTGCTACTTTTGGCCCTATACCTTCGATATTGGTGAGTTCTTCTTGTGTCTTGTTTTTAAGATCAAAGATATGTACGATATGCTTTGCTAAATCTTTTGACGTACCCACCCCAACATGCCTAATACCAAGCGCTACAAGCAAGCGCCAAAGCGGTTTGTCTTTTGACCTATCAATACCTTGTTGAAGATTTTCAATAGATTTTTTTCCCCAACCTTCCATACCTTCGATTCGGCTATAATCTATAGAGTAGATATTCTCAATACTATGAATGATATTTTGTGCCAAAAAGTCGATTACAATCTGTCTTCCAAGTCCATCAATATCCATAGCAGCTTTAGATACAAAATGAATGATGCGTTCTTCTAACTGCGCAGGGCAGTCCGCATTATCGCATCGCCAAATTGCCTCATCGTCTGGTTTGGTGAGTGGACTGGCACAGCTAGGGCAAACAGTCGGAAACTCAATGGGAGTAGTAGTTCTACCCGTCTGTTGCACCTTCCCTACAATGTAAGGAATCACTTCACCAGCACGTTCTACAATCACAAGATCGTTGATTGCCAGTTCCTTTTCTGTTATAAAATCTGCATTATGCAACGATATAGACGATATAGTCACTCCACTCAGTTGTACTGGTTCAATCTTAGCTACTGGAGTGACGGCACCTGTACGTCCCACTTGAAATTCTACCGCCAAAAGTGTGGACTGCGCTTGTTTTGCAGGAAATTTGTAAGCTACCGCCCAGCGAGGATGGTGCGCTGTAGATCCGCACTGCATCTGTTGTTGGAGGTCATTTACTTTTATGACCATACCATCGGTTTCGATCTCAAAAGTATAGCGTTTTTCTATCCAAAGTTTCAAAAAGGACGCTACTTCCTCTACACTTTTGCACAGTTTCATTTCATGGATTGGGGTCTTAAATCCACAATCATCAAGCATTTCAATGTTTTTAAAATGTGATTTTAGCTGTGTCAAAATCACCGACTTGCCACTTTTATCTGCGGCATAGCTCACGTGGTACAAAATAGCTTCTAGTCCACGTTGTGCTACTTCGGCTGGGTCTTTCATTCGCAAAGAACCTGATGCTGTATTGCGTGCATTTTGAAACTCTTTATCGCCCTGTGCTTTGCGCTCCGCATTTTTTTGTAAAAAAATATCTTTTTGAATAATCACTTCGCCTCTGAGTTCTATGGTATGAATACCATATTTTGAAAAAGGAGCTGTGAGCGGAATAGTCGATATAGCTTTTGCATTGTGAGTGATATCTTCTCCCGCAGTGCCATCGCCACGTGTAGCTGCTCGCACCAATACATCATTTTCATACACCAAGGCTATACTCGCTCCATCAAATTTAGGTTCTACACAAAAAACAGTGGGTGCTCCTTGAGTTTGTTTCAACACCGAGCTTTCAAAATCAGTTACCTCTTCAATATTATATGTGTTTTCGAGCGATAGCATGGCTGCTAAATGTGGTACAGTTGAAAAATCTCCTGTTAAGGTTTTAGCTACTCGTTGAGTAGGAGAATCGGGGGTGATTAGCGAAATATTTTCATGCTCTAACTTTTTGAGTGCATGAAACAATATATCATAATCAAAATCTGTGATAAGCGGTTCGCTTTGCACATAATATCGCCAATCGTGATAGCGAAGTACACGCTTTAGATTTTCCAAATCTTCTGCACCAATATCTGCTTTAGCAAGCAAATATTGCGTATCGTTTTGTAAAGCTAATTCGTCTGAAGGGAGATACATTGATGAACGTATTTTTTTACCAAAATAAATAAAAGAATGTTTTTGTTAGCTATTTTCAGTTTAGACTACAAAACTGCATTTTCAAAAAAAGCTACAACTCATTTTTTAAAAATTTAGCCGTATAGCTGGAAGGTGACTTAGCCACATGCTCTGGTGTACCTTCCGCTACTATAGTGCCGCCCTTGCTGCCACCTTCGGGACCAATATCGATGATATGATCTGCCATTTTGATTACATCCATATTGTGCTCTATGACTAAAATTGTATTGCCTTTATCGACCAACTTATTGAGTACATCAAGCAACACTTTGATATCATTGAAATGAAGGCCAGTAGTAGGTTCGTCAAGTATGTAAAATGTTTTGCCTGTATCTCTTTTACTCAACTCCGAAGACAGTTTCACACGTTGCGCTTCGCCACCAGAGAGCGTAGTAGAAGACTGCCCTAGACGTACATAACCCAAGCCCACATTGAGCAATGTCTGCAACTTAGGTGAGATAGAAGGCACTGCTTCAAAGAATATAGCGGCCTCTTCTATGGTCATATTCAGTACATCATTGATTGATTTTCCTTTGTAGCGCACCTCGAGTGTTTCTCTATTGTATCGTTTACCTTGACACTTCTCACATAACACTTCCACATCGGGCAAAAAATTCATCTGTATCACTTTCATACCTCCACCCTGACATTCTTCACAACGTCCACCTTTTACATTAAACGAAAATCGACCTGGCTGATAGCCTCTAATTTTCGCTTCAGGCAACTGGGCAAAAAGCTTACGAATTTCGTCAAACATTTTGATGTAAGTGGCAGGATTGGAGCGGGGTGTACGCCCTATTGGCGATTGATCTATTTCAATCACTTTATCGATATACTCAAGTCCCTTTATCTTTTTGTAAGGTAGGGGCTTTGTATTGCTTCGATAAAAATGCTTTGATAAAATAGGGTATAAAGTTTCTCCTATCAAACTCGACTTTCCACCACCCGACACACCTGTTACACAAATCAATTTACCCAGTGGAAAATCAACGGTTAGATTTTTAAGATTATGACCCGTAGCGCCAGATAAAGTCAGCTTTTCTCCTGTACCTTTTCGTCTGCTTTTGGGCACTTCAATGCGCAATATATTGCTCAAATATTGCGCAGTAGTAGCATTTGTTTTTAAAAATTCTTTTGGTGTGCCTTGTGCGATTATGTTTCCACCGTGCTCTCCAGCCCCAGGTCCTATATCAATGATATAGTCACTTTCGAGCATAATATCCTTGTCGTGTTCTACCACCAAAACGGTATTTGGTGAATCGCTTAATTTGCGAAGTGCCTTAATGAGTTGTTGATTATCTCGCTGATGAAGACCAATACTTGGTTCATCAAGTATATAGGTGATACCCGATAGCTGTGAGCCAATCTGTGTAGCTAATCGGATACGCTGTGCTTCGCCACCAGAGAGCGATTTTGAGGGTCGATGGAGCGACAAATAATCTAATCCTACATCAAGAATAAAGCCGATACGTGCACGTATTTCTTTCAATAAATCTTTAGCAATCAAAAGTTGTCGCTCTGAGAGCCCCTGCTCCAGATTTTCAAACCATTTGGCTAGTTCGTCAATATCGAGCATAGCGAGTTCACCTATGTTTTTATCATCTATTTTGAAATACAACGACTCTTTGCGAATGCGCGTACCTCCACAAGCATGGCAATCTACACTATCCATAAAACCTTCTGCCCATGAGCGAATACTATCAGATGTGGTATATCTAAAACAACGTTTTAGCATGCCTACCAATCCCCCTTTGCTAAGCGTGTACCATCTATCATCAAAATCAAGAATTTCCATTTCTCCTTCCTCCTCATCAGGTGAGGCATCTCCATACAAAATAAAATTACGTGCCTCTGCGGGTATTTTTTCGATAGGCGAAGCCAACGAAAATTTATACTTCTTAGCAATAGTATTGAGTTCTTTAAAAATAAAATTAGTACGTACTTCTCCTATGGGCAATATGCCGCCTTTATTGATTGATACGGAACTGTCAGGCATAATGGTATCAAGCGAAACTTCATAGGTTTGACCTAATCCATTGCAGGTAGTGCAGGCGCCATAGGGTGAGTTAAAGGAAAAAGAATTTGGTGAGGGTTCTTCATAAGAAATACCAGTATCGGAGCACATGAGGTGTTTTGAAAAATAAAATGAAGTCTGTGTTTCTGTATCTATCAACATGACCAAACCCTTTCCCTGCTTCATTCCTGTCTGCAATGCTTGCCGAAGTCGGTCTTTACTTTTTTCATTTACAGTAAGTGAATCCACTATTAATTCGATATCGTGAATCACAAAACGGTCGAGCTGCATTTTAGGTTTCAACTCTACTATTTCTCCATCTACTCTGACTTTGAGATAACCTTGCTTGAGTATGTTTTCAAATAATTCTCGATAGTGTCCTTTTCTTCCTTTTACCAAAGGCGCTAGAAACATCAGCTTTTTATCTGTATGAAATTGTAATAGTTGATCGAGTATCTGCTCTTCTGTAAACTTGACCATCTTCTTGCCGGTATTGAAGGAATAGGCCTCGCCTGCTCGAGCGTACAATAGCCGAATAAAATCATAAATATCAGTGACCGTTCCTACAGTAGATCGAGGGTTGCGATTTGTTGATTTTTGCTCAATAGAAATAACCGGTGAAAGTCCAAAAATCTTATCTACATCGGGGCGTTCAAGATTGCCAATAAACTGACGAGCGTATGCCGATAAACTCTCCAAATATCTTCGCTGACCTTCAGCATAAATAGTATCGAAAGCCAATGAGGACTTGCCACTACCACTCACGCCTGTGATAACCACCAATTGATTTCGGGGAATCTTAATATCTATATTTTTGAGATTATGAACTCTAGCGCCATATACCTCTATAAAATCAGGTTCATTGATGAGGTGTTCCTCTATGGGTAAGTTCATGGGCTAAAAATAGATAGTTTAAAAACAAGCCACTAATGTACAGATAATTGAAAGCAAAATCTAACAACAAGTAAGTGAGTACTTAAGTTTTTAGAAAAAGCAACAAAATTGAATTTTAATATCTTCGTAAAAAAAACCACTATGCTCCTAGTCGCTGATGCTGGATCTACCAAAACACAATGGAAAACGGAATCTAACTCGCTGATTGAAACGATGGGATTTAATCCCTTTTTCCATTCCACTGCGTTTATTTTGGATGAAATAGCTAAATCAGCAGGTCTGCAAGCAATAAAAGGCCAAATAACTGAGCTCTATTTTTACGGAGCGGCATGCTCCAGTGATGAAAGAAAATCCGTAATTGAAAATGCACTTTCGGCATTTTTTCCTAATGCAAAGTTATATATTGGCCATGATCTCGAAGCTGCGGCCTATGCTACGCATACGGGTACTCCAAATGTCGCGTGCATCATAGGTACAGGATCTAATTCGTGTCTATACGATGGCAAAAATCTCACCGAGATAGTGCCTTCTCTAGGCTATATTTTGGGCGATGAGGGCAGCGGTAGCTATTTTGGCAAGCAACTGTTGATTGACTTTCTGTACGCTAAATCTCCTTCGACTACACGCGATTTATTGACCGAAAAATATGGTTTAACTAAAGAAATCATTTTTGACAATATCTATAAAAAACCTAACGCCAACGTATATCTTGCATCATTTGCAAAGGTGCTCTCTGAGACAACAGATAAGGATTATGTAACGATTTTAGTAAAAAAAGGATTTACCGATTTTATAGAAAAACACGTGTGTTGTTATCCAAATTATGAGGAGTACGAAGTCTCTTTTGTAGGTAGTTTAGCCTTCCACTTTCAGAATATCGTGATAGAAGTACTTGCAGAAAAAAATGCAAAACAAGGTGTATTTCTAAAAAGTCCGATTGAGCCACTTTTTGCATGGCACCTGAACAGAGACTCTAGTACACCCTAGTTAGCTTGATATTAGACGCTGTTTTGATAGTAATCGGCACTTTCTCTTCTTCCACGTTAGTCAGCTCTAGTCCAAAATCTTCGGCAGTAGAAAGACTAAATTTCTTTATCAACCTATACCCTTTGACCACAAACTGCTCAAGTGCTGTGAGCGCATCATCTATAGCTACACGAGAGTTGAGCAAGATAAACTTAAAGTCTGCTGGCATATTGTATTTACGTAAAGATGGATAATGGCTTATTTGATCTACCTCACCACTCAACACCATTTCTTCTACAATTTTATTGAACATCAAATTGACTTTATGCTCAACTTTAAACCCAAATTTTAAACGTACAAAAAAGCAACGACCAGGAATGATAGTATCTACCGAATAGCTTGCACCATAAGGGTCGCTCGAAATATGTACATGCACAAACCAATAAATATCGGCACGTTTAGGTCGCTTTCTAAAAATAGAATACATGATATTCGAGTCGATATGACTCTTATCATCTGCCATACAGAGATACACAAGATTGTTTGCCTCCTTGGGAATACTTTCATCTTTCATCAATTCTTTGAGTGGCTCTACATAATCTTTCAACTCCACAAATTCTAGATGCTTGGCTCTCAATTTTCTCGCTCTATAGAACACAAACATTCCTATAAAAATCACTACGGAAATCAAAAAGGTAAACCAACCTCCGTGTGGAAATTTCTCAAGATTGGATAGGAAAAATGCCCCTTCGATAGTATAAAAGAACGCGCCAAAAATGAACACTGTCCACCTAGGCGTTTTACGAAATACAAATAAATATATCATGAGTGTGGTGGTCATGAGCATATCGAGTGTGATGGCCAATCCATATGCGGCTTCCATGGCACTTGATTCTTTAAAAAGAAACACCACCCCAATACATCCTAAAAACAAAAACCAGTTCATACCTGGTATATAAATCTGCCCTTGCACATTTGTTGGATACACCACTTTCATATTAGGCCAAAGGCGCATCTTCATCGCTTCGTTTACCAAAGTAAAACAACCAGTAATCAGCGCCTGCGAGGCGATTATAGCCGCCATAGTAGCTACAGCTATGCCATAAGGCAAAAACCATCTGGGCATAATGTCATAAAATGGAGTACCCGTCACAAATCCTTCATCGAGGCTTCGCAACAAAAAGGCAGATTGTCCGAAATAATTCAACATCAAACAAATAATCACAAACACCCATGTAATCCGAATGTTTTGTTTGCCACAGTGCCCCAAATCGGAATACAAAGCCTCTCCTCCAGTAGTGCACAAAAATACAGCGCCCAATATCCAGAACCCACCTGGCTCTATGGCAAGTAGATGTACTGCCCAATAGGGGTTGGCTGCTTGCAATACTGCTGGATGTTTAATGATTTGGCTTATCCCTAATATCGCTATCATAGTAAACCAAACTAGCATTACAGGGCCAAAAATGGCCCCTACCACTTTAGTTCCAAACTGTTGAAACGTAAATAAACCCGTAAGTATGATGAGTACGATAGGTACTACAGTAGTAAGGTGTGGAAAAACAATTTGCAAACCCTCGACAGCAGATGAAATAGAAATAGGTGGAGTTATAAATCCATCGGCTATGAGCGTAGCACAACCGATAATGGCGGGATAAATTGTCCACTCGACTTTAAATCGTTTGACTAAAGCATAGAGTGCAAAAATCCCCCCTTCACCTTTGTTATCAGCATTGAGTGCGAGATACACATACTTGACGGTGGTAATCAATAGCAATGTCCAAAACACACATGATAATCCTCCTAAAATGAGCTCTGGTCGTAGTGTCTGCCCTTTGATAATCGCTTTTAACACATAGATGGGCGATGTACCTATATCGCCAAAAATAATACCTAGGGTTATCAATGCTCCTGCAGCTGAGAGCTTATGATGAGCGTGTGCGTTATCCGCCATGGAAAGTTGTTTTTATGATAGCCAACATGAAAGGAATGCAAATGTACGGAACGAAATCAAAATGCAAAGATTTAATTTTCTTAACAAATCGATTTTGTGTATTTGCTTTGTAGCTTTCGTTAAACTGCTAGTGCTACCTATGCAGTCAACTATAAGGCGAGTGTGAGTTAAACTTGTGTCATTGTTTCAATGACACCACACTTAGGATACAAAAAAAATAGATTTTTGACACCTCTAATACGTTTGGTTCTTACCAGCTTTAAACACTAAAAAACTCAAATTGGCGATGAGTAGCATAGCCCCAGCTTGGTGCATCACACCCCAAAAAACAGGCACTTCACCTACACAGTTAAGGATAGTAAAAATACCTATCGCCACTTGAAACAATACGGTAAAAGGCAATAATTTAATACCTACTAGGGCGGCTTTATCGTTTGTAAATTTTTGATTGGAAAATGAGACCCACAAAAGCAATAAGGTCAAAATATACGCTACAGCACGATGTATAAATTGAATAAAGGTTCTACCCCAAAAATCGGCAGGGTCGTAGTGAAAAATACCTTGGAGTGAGGGGGGTAAATTATACAAAGCAGCGGGTATAAGTTCCCCATTCATATCGGGCCAAGTGGGATATGCCAATCCAGCTTTCATGCCAGACACAATGCCTCCCAAAAACACTTGTATAAACAACAATAAAAAGGCTATCCATATCCCTTTTTTTAGCCTAGTGGCTAGTAGTCCACTAGGCATATCTCCGCTGAGTACATAGCTCGCTAACCAAACTAAATAAGAAAAAAGACTTAATGCCAAAATCAAGTGAATACTTAAAAAAACAGGAGGCACATAAAGTCCTGTCAAACCATTTTTGACCATGACCCATCCGTATAGGCCGACCAATCCGCCCCAGAACAGTACTAGTGAAAGGCGCTTGAGCAGTGGAGTTGGTATCCATTTTTTATACAAGAAAAAAAAGAATGGAATAATAAATGCAAAGCCCATAAAGCGAGCCCATAGTCGATGAAAATATTCCCAAAAAAATATGAACTTAAACTCGGACAAATTCATGTCTTGATTAAGATGCTTAAACTGTACGACAGTTTTGTACTCTTCAAAGCGTGCTTGCCAATCTGCTGCTGTGATAGGCGGTATAGCTCCTACTATTGGCTTCCACTCGGTGATAGACAGTCCACTACCCGTAAGTCTCGTAACCCCTCCGATGATGACTTGAAAAAAAACTAATATACAGCCTAGTATCAACCAATAACCAATTATTTTTCGAGCAGTAGTATGCATAATCAAACGTTTGACGTGCAAGTTAAAACAAAAAAGCCACGTCTGCTATACAGCGTGGCTTTGTTTTGGTTTTGGTACGAATATCTTTTTACAAACCTAAAATTTTGGCATCAACAAAGAAGCGATTGGCCACATTTACGTTTACATTTTGGGTGATTAATTTATCTGTAGTTGCCTTTGCTCGTAGTGTAATTTTATCTTTTTTGAGATAATCTTTTAGCTCTTCGTCTATTATGTCCATCACTATTTCACCCCCTACATTCTCTGGTATGTTTTCCTTATAGGCTATTTGTCTCTCCGCCAATCCATCGGCTGAAATAAAGAGTCGTACATCTTTCAGAAAACTAAAATCTTGCCCAGCTGGCGAAGCTATAGTAAGTCGCATTTCTTCAAGTTTTACACTCTCGATGAGATCTTTGTTGCTATTGTTATTTTCTAACTCTTGCGAAATATTTGTCTGCATCTCAGGCGTGAGTATATCCAATGGCACATTGACCACTATCGAAGATGGTATCGTAAACGAAGTCGCATAGTTTACCCTAAATTGTGTCAGTTTTTTTAATGCCTTACAAGCAACTAAACCCACTGAGGCTGCGATGAGCACTAAAATAATTTTTCTTTTCATGTTATTTTGTTAAGTTGATTTTGCCATTGTTTCCATTGATTTCAAACAGATATACCCCTTCTGAAAATCTACTCAAATCTATATTAGTACGACTCTCCTCTACCATCTGATCTACTATCATCTGTCCATTTACAGTGTAAAGCTTGATACGCGCAGATTGATTGTTATCTCTCCATATGTGTAATATTCCATTGCTCACAAATACCTTGGTAGTACTGTATTTCAGATTATCTATGCTAGTGGTATCTCTAGAAACAATCAATACTATTTCAGTAGAAGCAAGTGTATCCATTGCGGCATTGACAGCGCGACAAATCATGTAGTAAGTACCTAAGTTTGGCACTTTCGGAGCGAAGCTAACTGCTGTAGCTCGAGGGCTGAAAGAGCCATAGTTAAAGCCTGAAAACTGAGAGTATAACCACTCCCGTGTAGCTGGGTGAGATTCAATAGCGGTGACGGTATCACCTACCACATTCAAAAACAAATACTGTGTGTCGGTAGGGGTTAATCTTAGTTCAAAAGGTATCACTTCGAGGTCAATACCATTGTCTGTACCCACAGCTACTGGATTAGATGAGGAAACACGGATGCGATATTTATTGCCCGCAATAGCGTTATTCGGTATCTTTGCAGCTATAGGGCTGATGGCAGTACTCGAGAGCGTACCTATATTGACTGGCGCTGCGAAAGAGCCTGTATAGTCTGAAAGCTCGGCAGTAAACACATTGCCCGAAGCGAAAATAATATCGGATGTGAAAGGCACATTGATTTGCACATTGGCTTTGGGTGAGACTAAAAACGGTGAGCCCGTAACAGCACTAGTTGTAAGGGTCTGACCATTAGTAACGATAATTTCCACTTCATTACTACAAACCTCATCGTTGTACTGATTTTTAGAACACGCTATCACATAGTAAGTGCCCGGTACAGCGAAATTTGGAGTATAAGTAGCTGCCGTTTGTGGTGGTGAAAATGCTTGATAACCACTTCCACTCGTTAGCGAATATTTCCACTGATGTGCTGCTGTTTGCGATGGGCTTACGGTAAGTGCAGCTCCATAAGTATTATACAAAATCGTTTGAGATGCCGTAGGCGCTATGCTATTGGCAAATTGATCGATAATCAAATTTGTACCATTATTGCTACCCGATACGGCTAGGTCGCTGCTCACTACTCTGATTCTATAAGCCAATCCAGTAGGCATAAAATGCGGTATGATGGCATTAATAATACCTGATACTGTGTCTTGACGAGAACCAATGACTGTAGGATTAGCAAATGAACCATTACCATCTGAAAGTTGAGCTGTAAACACATTGGTGTAGTTAAACACCGCTGAGGTAGTCGTATATGGCACATCGACCAAAGCATCTGGCGCAGATACACTAAACTCAAATGGCGAACCTGCTATTGCTCCAGTAGTCAAAAAAGGTGTACTCACAGATATTTCTACTTCATTACTCACTACGGTAAATCCATTGATAACACTTTCACAAATCACAAAATAAGTACCACTAGAAGTGAAATTTGGGGTATAGGTTGTAGCCGTTACAGCAGGGATAAAATTATTGTAAGGACCTCCAGAAATACTAGAAAACTTCCAAGTGCGAGAAGTAGCTGTACTTGTTTCACTCACCGTGAGGGGAGTCCCATTAGTATTGATACCAATAGATTGCGGAGCTGCTGGCGAAATTGAATTGCCTATCACATTTATTTCTACTTCATTGCTTCTCACTACCAAGCCACCAGGATATGTGCTTTCGCACACCACATAAAATACACCTCCCAATGCAAATCGAGGCACATAGCTAGTTGCAGTCACTGTAGGTGAAAAACTGCTATATGCTCCTCCTGAAGTGGTTGAATATTTCCAAACTCTACTCACTGCCCCAGCAGATTCGGTCACGAGCAATCCTGCTCCATTGGTATTAGATGCGATAGTTTGAGCAGTGGCAGGAGAAATAGAGTTGCTCGCTAAATTGATCGTTATATTAGCCCCGTTATCATTGCCTATCAATGCAGGAGTAGAAGCTGTAGTTCGGATTCTATAGGTAGTACCTGTAGCAGTACCCGCAGGTATTGTAGCGGCCAAAGTACCATCTACCACTGATGTTGCCGTACCGATAGCCGCAGGCGATGCAAATGATCCGCTCGCATTGCTAAGCTGGGCTGTCACCACATTGCCTGCTTGAATAGCGCCAAAGAGTGAGTAGGGTACATTTACATTTGCCCCAGTAGTACTCGACACATAATACACCAATGGATTAATAGTGTTCGTCTGAATCTTAGGACTGTAAAACACATCAAAATCATCGAGATAAAGTTTTGTGCCACTTACACCGCCTGTTTGATTGCCACTTGAAGTGCAAGCGATGAAAATGTATTGTGGTATTCTATTGTCAACATAAGTAAAAGGCATACTAACTCTAGTCCAAGTGGACACTGTAGCTGTAGAACTGGTGAAATTTGCACGAGCAATCACATTTGCAGACTTATCTGGATGATTGCCACTAACAGGAGTTTCGGGAGAGAAAGCACTATCTACATGCAAAAAAGCACTAACCGAAAAGTAGTCTGAACCAGAAGGTGCATATCTATACCAAAATACAATGCTATCTGGTCTGCCTATAAATGACATTCTAAAATCCGGGTCATTAGGCAGTGAACTTACATAGCCTAGTGCCTTGTTCGTTGATGGAGCTTCAATTCGACCAGTGGTCATACTCCCATTTACTACCACTCCCACTGCCGATCCAGATTGTACTCTAGCACAATAAGTGCCAGAATGAGGGTTTGTAGTTTCTTTAAAACATGTTTGAGGAGCAAAAGCTGAAGCAGCTTGGCCAGTACCAGTCTGATTTGAGTTCCAGTTGATTGGCTCTTCCTTCTTTCCAGAACCACCCCAATTTTCAAAACCTGGGTTGAGGATAGCCGTTTGAGCATAAATAGCATGCGACAATGTAAGTATCGCGAATGAAAAGAGGTTTTTTTTCATCTTATTTAATTAGATTATAATACAAATATGTTAGTTTTTTTATAACAAACAAAGGTTTTTTTTCAACGAACGTCACTTCTATTCGTTTTTAAGTAAAAGCGAGGCTTTATATGCGGCCGCTTGCTCAGCCGTTTTTTTGCTAAATCCCTCACCGGTAGCTATCTCTTCTCCATCTAGCTGTAAGCTGATGACAAAGTAAGAGCGCCTATTTTTAAGGGTTTCGCTAGCTATTTCGAAGGTGAGTTTTTTACCATAACGTTGAGCAAAATGAAATAGTTTGCTTTTATGATCTATATCGGTAGCCTCAAGTGTATCTACATCTATCATATTTTTCAATACGCGCTTAAACATAAACGTGCGAGCCGCATCCAATCCTGCATCGAGATATAGTGCCCCTACCAATGCCTCGAAAGTATTGCCCGCTATATCTTTGGGCGTAGCTGTAGCATATTTTTTGTTCCAGTTTACCTTTTCGGTTAGCCCCAGCCGAACCCCTACTGCATTGAGGGAGCTTCTATTTACAATCTTAGAGCGCATTTCGGTGATAAAACCTTCTTCTCTATACGGGTATTTTTTAAAAAGATATTCCGCTACCAAAAGGTCTATAACCGAATCGCCCAAGAGTTCGAGGCGTTCGTTGTTTTCTTTAGCATCTTGAAATGAAGAGCGATGGCTAAATGCTTGTTTATATAACGATAGCTTAGAGGGCGTAACTCCCGATATAGATTTAATAAATTGAGCAAACGATTTATCGTTAGAAACGTAAGAGTTGTATGCTTTTCGGATGAGTGACAAATGAGATAACTTTCTACAAATGTAAAATCATCTGTAAACAACATCAAAAAAACTAATCCACAACTTAGAACATAAAACCTACTGTAAAAAGAAGGTTACGCACTAAGATGGGATCCTTTTTGGCGTCACGGTCATTTAGTACATTCACAAAACCATTGTGATATTTGATACCCACCATCAGTGCTATTTGATCGGTGAGGTCATATTCAAAACCGGCTCCAGCTGCCAATCTAAAGTCAAAAAAATTGCTTCTAAATTCAGGTATAATCTTAGTTACCCCATTATCCTTGGCAAAAATATTTTCTTTTTCGATAGCAATAAGTGTACTATTGGTCACATCCAAAAGCGGCTCGCTAAATGTAGCACGCGATGAAAGCGTAAAAATCAATTCAAAGCCTACTTGTCCATAAATATGAAACTTTTTAAGACTGTTCGTCTTCAATTTTAAGTATGCCGGTAGCCCTATGTATTGGTTATTGTATCGTTCGCTCACATTTTTAGTGGTGTTGATAGTAAAAGCGTCTCTGCTTGTCAATACTCCATTTTCTAACCCACCCAATAAACCTGTTTGGATGCCATAATTTTGATCTTTAAAATAATAGTCTAGCACCAAGCCATAATTCATAGCAAATTTAATGGGTCCCTTTTTCAAATCGCTTCCTTTTGGCGAAAACCAACTCATGCCAGGAGATGCCATAAAACCAAGCCGAATTTTATCTGTAAGGGCAAAAGATGCATGGGATGTAGATGCTATCAATAGTAAGAGGAGAAAATTACGCTTCATTTTTTTTTGACTAAGATAAAATAATTTATGGAAGGAATAAAAAAGGTCGGCTAGGATGCCGACCTTGTAGCAGATTTGACTATTTTCATGTCAATTCTTCACCATTTTCTTAGTATCGATTACTTTATCGTCTGCTATCAAGGTGTAGGTATAAATGCCACTACTCAAATCATCTGCATATACGTTCAAGGTGGCATTGCCTCGCTCTGTAATAGTCACGCTATTTATCAACTTTCCTTCTTGATTATGGAAAATGATTTTGGCACTATTCACAGACTTAGGCAAGAAAAACGAAATTTTAGTGTTTTCTGCAAAAGGATTAGGCACGTTTTGATTTAAAACGATGTTTTGCGGGTCGCTAAGCTTCACCGAATTACTAGTAGTATTCGTTTCATTTTCTTCTGTGTTGGGAGTATTTGGGATTACTCTATAATTAGTTCTATTACATAAATTCAATCCATTGATACAATTTTCTAATTTCGATAATCTTTCATTTAGCGAATTAATGACAGAATCTTTTATACCCATCTCCCCTTGTTGTTCTTGTATGGCGCCTATAAGAAATGGAATGAGTCCTATATAATCAATACCTTTATACTTGGTTTCTCTTGCAACTATATTACCTGCAGAGTCTCTTCTTTCTGCTACTTGAGTTTCATGCACTAAATCGGGCAATACTTTCTCCAAATCTTGAGCTATAAGACCATACTGTCTTCTATTTGACAACCCTAAGCCAATATTTTTAACGGTGTCCATATAATAAGTGGATGGTAACAATTGTTTTAAAATACTAGTCGAATTGCTTATTGGAGTAATTCCAGTTTTTAAATTTCTATCTGATGTTATAACTTGATTTCCATTAACCCAACCTGTGCCAGAAATTAAAACATCGCCAAGAAAGAAGCCAGCGTAGTTTTGCACAGTAGCACCTGATGCTCTACCATAAATTCCATAATTATATTTTTGATTAGTATTGCCTACACAATCACCAAATACACCAACGTTTTCATCTCCTCCACCTGCTTCTCCTTTTATTCCAATACCTCTTGATAACCAAGGTCCTCCATTACCATTAATTGGATTGTAAGAAACCCCAAACACACCAGCGTGCTCATATGTTCTCATAGTATTAGCAATTCCATAAATGCCATACTGATACTTCTGATTTAAATGGTTACCATCTATTACTCCAGCAATTGCTATAGATTGTGAAGTATCAGGCATGCTCTCTGTTTGATACACTAACAATCTTGCTGGTAATTGTAAACCACAAGTGACATTTCCAATATTCACATTACTTGCACTTGGGTCAGGTTCTGCTGTAAAACTATACGAAAACCCATTTAAGGGCACTTCAAAATGGTCTGCAAGTGGCATTTGTGGGTCTGGGCAATAGTTTCCGATAGCAGGTGTGGCGGTATTTGATTCTACATAGACTACATCGCCATTTCCATTTACAGAAAGTACTCCTGCACCTGGGTTTGCAGTTGGAGTAGCTGCGCTCGTTAGGTTCGTAAAACGTAGTCCACTATTATTTACGCCTCCTCCCCATGCGTTCACTTCTAGGGTAGCTGTAGGATTTTGGCTACCTCCGTTATACAAGTTAGCCGTAGGGTCGCCTCCTATACCTGTGCGTAAACCATTATTTTGTGTAGGCGAAATTCGTAAACCTTCTAATCCATTAGCTCCTGTGGCTGGTACTGTACCCCCTGCGCCTACAAATGGGGTAGAAGTAAAGATAAATCTAAAATTGTCGGGGCCTGCTCCTGCTGGTCCCGCATTCACTTGATTATCGCCCCAGCTCACTACCGCATCTTGTCTATCATTGCCCTCGTCTTTTAAGCCTATATACACGTTATCGCTTTGCTGCGACACATACATGCCCACATCCATCCACGGTCTCCATCCATTTTCGTTTGGTATGGCGGCTTGTGTATTGTAGCCAAGATGTAGCAGACTCAATGGGCGAGTTACTGGATTATCTGGATTGTGACTAATACCTATACGGGTCAGATTATTGGGTAGATTGCCTGGATTGAAG
Source organism: uncultured Bacteroidota bacterium (assembly GCA_937894725.1). GTDB lineage: Bacteria > Bacteroidota > Bacteroidia > Chitinophagales > LD1 > CALAYL01. Next base: position 34,439 of record CALAYL010000054.1, on the reverse strand, counting down.
CCTACACCATCGTTCAATGCGCCTATGTGCATGACTCGCATACGCTCGCCTGTACTAAAATTATTGGCTTCATTGGTTCTAAACAAGAGGCGGTCGTTTTCTCTATTGCTAAAAATACCCGGCATATTGTTAGCCGTAGTAGCTGGCAAGCCTAGATAAAGTCCGTCATTTGCTGTTTCGCCTGTGCCTGAGCTACCGCCTGCATTATCTCTATTAGTGATTTGAAGAAATACAGGTTGATTGCCCGAAAGGCTCATGTGAAGGAGGTTTTGAGGAGCTACATAAGGCACAGTTGGGGTCATGCCCGTAGCGTTTAGCCCAAAGGTATTGCCAAATCCGATTCTACCGTTTGAGGTAAATCGAGCTATGTGGAGACCATCTAGGTCATCGGGCGTAGCGAGATTATCGACTCCACCGCTTCTACCGGTTATAAAACGAAACTGCAAATCATCGGATGAAAATCCATTTGATCCATTATTGTCTGTCCAGGCTATAGTAGTTTCGGTCATGTCTTCTTCTTGTTCATTGGTGCTAAGTTTCCTTAGTCCCATATACGCAAGGTCTCGATTGCCAGTAAAGGTAATACCCGTACGCATCCAGTTTCTATAGCCCCATTCTTCCACAAATTGACCATCGCCATTGAGGTGGAGGAGGCTAAACGCCCCCCAACTGTTGTCGTATAGCGAGCCAGTACCGCTACCATTAGACGTATTAGGCCCTATGAGTGTGAAGCCATTTTTGGGCTGAGTGCCCAGTAGATTGACCTGATAGCTGATATTGGGATTGATTTTCATGCGGAAAGCACTTTGAGTTTGAATGCGGAGTGGTTGAGTGTTTGTAGTTCCAAGAAAATTGGTCGTACTTGGATTATTCCCAGTTAAAAACCAAGGAGTTTGTGCATAAGTTGGAAGGATACAAATAATGATACCAATAGCTAAAGAAAATTTAAATTTTTTCATAATAAAAGTTTTTGTTTAAAAATTATCTAATCAATATAAAAGCACCTATCTTCCTATAGGTTTTGAAAGAGTCTAGTATGTCTGGCAAAGGGATATCCGCAAAAATATAATAGGTATAAATATTTGGTGGTTGCGGTTTCCCCATAAAAGTGCCATCCCATGGTTTGCTTGGATCATTGTAAACGATCTCGCCCCACCCATTATAAATTCTAAAATCCTTTATTTTTAATTTTCTATCAAAATATACAGGATAGTATAAATCGTTATTTCCATCAAGGTTTGGAGTAAATGCAGTTGGCATTTTGAATGGCTCCTCGTCTATTTCAACTACAGATACATCATCTACATAATAATAAGGCTCATAGTAATCTGCTGAACTATCAACATAAATCCAGTCTGTACTAGTATTTTTACTAAAAACCCCTATTGTTAAAAACTCTTCATCACCATTAGACTCATAAACTCCACTGATTTCTATCCAGTTCGTGGTATCTGCAATGGGGCTAAAATGAGTACTAACTACCTGTGGGGTTACATATAAATTCAAGTTATCGAAACTGTGGGGAGCTACGCTAGAAATGTATGCCCCAATATTATCACAGGCTTTTTGACTCTTATCTGCTAAGGATACAAAAAAGGTAACTATATATTTTTTACCTCTTTCCATTTTTTTTAAAAACTTACATTGTATGTATTCTCTGTAATCGGTAGATTGGGGGCGTAAATCACTTGTTAAAAACCCTGCATATCCCAAGCCTGTTCTTGCATTTTGAAAGCCTATGAAGTTGTTAGGCACTCCTGAAAATGAATTATTGCAATTAGCTTGATGATAATCAGGTGTTGCAGTTGTAGGATTAATCCAATTTCTAGCATAAAAATACGTAATAAAATAGGCACAACTATCATACTCCTCAAAACTCGGATTAGGCACGAGGTTTATCTGTGCGGTGGCTGGGGAGTATGCTAGGCAAAACAGATACATCAGTAGAGCAGTTTTGGTGAGTGTTTTCATATTCAGATTTTACATGAATATACAGTATCTCGGTCTATTATGTGAATATAGGATTATACTCCTACAATAACAAAAATTTTATTCTAAATTTTTAGAGGGTGAAATACCCTTCAGAAAAAAGCATCCAGCTGCTTATCGGTCAAAAAGTAAAAAAATACAGATTAGAAAAGGGATTTTCGCAGGCAGTGCTATGCTATCAGACAGATATAGACATCAGCACACTCAGTAGATTAGAAAGAGGTGGCTTGAATGTAACCCTACAGACACTTTATAAAATAGGTGCACATTTGGATGTGCCTTTAGAGGAGTTTTTTAAAGGGGTGTAGCGGATAATCGTATATACGCTAAAGTCTGTAGTAGCTAACCTCATGCATACAGACAGAGGTTTAGTTTCATTACTAAGAAAATAGCATAAAAGGTAACTCATTTATTGAAACATCACAAGCTTATATTCGCTCCAAAAAATCACTCACCGCTTTTTCAAAAATAGATTTACATTCAAAAAAGCCCATGTGTCCTACGTTTTGCTCAAAATAAAAATCAGCAATAGCGGGCATAGTAGCCATTTTCATAGTCTGCTCTTTAGCTATGGCTGCATCTTGCCCTCCCCCAAAAATCAGCACAGGACAGTCAATACTTTTTAACACCTGCTCAAAACTAGGTCTATTGATTAGCGCTTCGGCCCCTGTTATGATCGCTTCTACACTTAAACTTGCGTTTCTCCTAGTCAAATCGGCAATGAGATGCTTGTGTTTAGCGAAGTTTTCAGCTGCAAAAAGTTGGGTGTAAAATGGTGTCAAAAATGCGGATGTGCCATGTCGTTTTATAAAATCGATTGATTTTCTTCGATTAGCCTTTTTAGCTTCATTATCATCAAAACAGTGGCTGTGAATGAGCCCAATACTTGACAATAACAAAGGATACTTTTTTGCAAAGGCAAGAGCCACATAGCCCCCCATCGAATGTCCAATCAACGAAACTTTTGCAATAGAAAGTTGTGACAATAAAGCGGCTACCATATCACCTAAGTCTTCGATCGAATAGCCTTTAAGTAAACTTGATTTTCCGAAACCGGGTAGGTCGATTGTAATACAAGTATGCGTTTTGCTCCATCGCTTAATGCCCGATTGCCATATAAAACTATCTTCGCAATAGCCATGCAGAAAAACTACCGAAGGCCCTCTACCATAGATTTGATAAGCGATAGAGGCCTCTTTGAAATTAAAAAAGTGTGTTTTTGAAATTTTCATACCACTGCAATCATACAGATTCTATATTTGCGTACTAAATATATCAACAAAAAAACGGCATGGGAGGACGTAAAGTAAAAAAGAAAAAGATAGCAGCTATTGCTGGCTTTGAAAATGTATATCAGCATCACCATTTTGACGATGCCGCGCTGGAGACTGCTTCGGGCGAAAAAATCGACCCCAAAGGGCAATGGAATAAGTTAATTTTTAAAAATGATAATCCCATCACGCTTGAGCTCGCTTGTGGTAAAGGAGAATACACGGTCAATCTTGCAAAAGCATATCCTGACCGCAATTTCGTAGGAGTTGACCTCAAAGGGCCACGAATTTTTACAGGAGCTAAAACGGCTCTCGAAGAAGGCTTGGAAAACGTGGCTTTTTTAAGAATGAAAATTGAAAATATAGCTCAATTTTTTGCTGAAAAAGAAGTGGCTGAAATCTGGATTACTTTCCCTGACCCATTTCCTAAAGATAAACATGAAAAACATCGACTCACTCACCCGCTCTTTTTGAATAGATACAAAAAAATACTTCAGCCCAACGCTATCATTCAGCTCAAGACAGATGACTTGGGGATATTTAGATTTACAAAAGAGGTCATAGATGCAGAGAAATTAACCCTGCACTACTATAAAGAAGATATATATGCTGCTCCCTTAGACTTCGATTTTCTTACTATCAAAACCTACTATGAAACTAAATTTTTAGCAGAAAATAAACCTATCAACTATCTCCGATTTTCATTGGCATGAGCTATTCAGACAAAACCTATTCCTTCTTTGAAGATGTATATGCTGTAGTACGCTTGATACCTCACGGCAGAGTCACTAGCTATGGGGCTATTGCCAAATATCTAGGTAGCGGGGGGTCATCACGTATTGTAGGCTGGGCTATGAATGCAGCACATGCCCAACATCCACCTGTACCTGCACAGCGAGTAGTAAATAGAATAGGTTTGCTCACCGGTAGGCACCATTTTGCAACGCCCGATACGATGCAATGTTTGTTAGAAAAAGAAGGGGTAATGGTGGTTGAGCATCAAGTCCAAAATTTTGAAAAAATATTTTGGGATCCCTCGCTAGCCCTTATTTAATCTTTGGAAACTCAATAGGCACGCCATACATTTTCACCAACTCTATTATCGAATGATGGGTGTCTGCAAAAAGTACAGGATCTGCCAATGTGCGATTGTACTGTACCATTAGTTTTTCGATATATTGTTTTCTCTTGTGACGTAGCCATTGCCCTAGGTAATAGTACACATGAATCACAATATCATTGTCTTCATACAATGGTTTTTTTTTGATGAGCTTAATGTACCTATGGAAAGACTCTTCTAGTTTCACAAAGTTGCCTTGTGCAAAATAACCTATCGACAACACCACAAATATAGTATCAATAGACCCTGTGATATTGACTTGCTGATAGGTTGTAAGTAGCTGTTCCAATTGTTCATTTGAAGTATTGATATAACCCTTATCACTTATCATCAACAGTACAGAATGCGTTACTACAAGGTGTAGATATTCTTTTTGGTAGTGAACTCGCCAATCATTTTTGCTCAGCAATTCTTCACATGACTTAATTAAGCCTTTTAAATCTTTTAAATCTTGGCTAACCACTAATTTGCTGTATTCTGACTTTGGCAAAAGATGATGATACTTGGTCATATAGTACGATGCCTTTCCTGTCAGCACATACATTTGAGGTATGTTCAAATAATGATTCCAATAGGCGATCTTTGAAGAGTATTTTTCCATGTCCCTAAAAAGTCGTTTCCCTTCAAGGCTATTGATGTCATATATTACAGAGTTTAGCTTTAAGAAATTGAGATAACTTCTAAAATCAAAAAGTATGGGTAGTACTATGTAGGTATGATTGTTTAAATCTTTTTCTAATCGCTCTATAAAATCTAACGACTCTTTTGTAATGAACTTTTCGGGAAAAAAGAAAAGCGTGGTTTGTAAAAACATCAATTTGCTCAAAAGCGAAACGGCTATTGACCGATGATTGAAGAAACTCTCCATTTCTTCTAGTTCTCTTTTAATAGTTGGTTTTTCTACAACATTTATGTTAGCGGAATGGAGTCTCGTTTTAAACATAAATTGAAGACGCTGAAAAGTTGCCTCGTCTTCTACTGCTTCCATAAGGAGGTTATGAAACTCCACAGCAGTTCTATTCTGATTGAGCAGATAACTTTGCTGCGTCAAAAACTTTAGTACTGCAATTTGTGTAGAATAATCACAGATTTTAGCGGCTATATATAGCGTATTTTCCGCCAACTCTGTTGCTTCATTCAGCTTACCCTCTACTACGAGTTCGTTTAGCTTTACGATATTGTGAGTGAGATAAAATGGATAGTTGATAGCCATCCATTCAGACAGCTTAAACGTATAAGAAATCAGCTGATTGAGGTTATGTGTGCTTTTTTTACCCCCATACACCGCTTTGTGTACTTCTTTTGCACCCCAATCTGGATGATTATATACTACTTCAACAAGCTTTTTAGGCAATAAAGCATTAGTTTCATCCAAATGATTTATAAACTTCTTGACTTGATTATCAGTCAACAGCCGTATATAGCGATGAATTAGTGTTTGCGAGAATGGTATTTGTGCCATAATTTTCTTAACTCAGATTATCTGATTATAAAACTAAAATACACAGTTTTTTAAATAAAAATGAAAATATAATAGTCAATAAAAAATCGGCCACTTTTTAGCTAAAAAAATGGAGACAATTACTCTTTTCTTATTTTCTTTTTAAAGTAAAAAGTAACATGGGTACCTTCATTGGTTTTGACAGTAATGCTTGTCACCATTTCAAATCCATCTTTACCGAGTAATCCTATATTTCTGCTATGTCTTTGGCATAGTAGTACCCTTTATTTATTTCAAGTCCTTCCCGTTTTGCTCCAAGAGTTAAAGCCTGGATCTACTCCTCACTAGGCTTAAATTTCACTTCTCCATTATCATTATACATACAGAAAATGATACGTACTCAAAATAATAGTTATCCTTTCCTTGACTAAACACCAAGTAAGGCTACGTAAGCAAAGCGAGAAAAAAAAATAGTTTGCTCCATGGTTATAATATTAAGTTATAATTTGTAAAATTAAATAATCTCTAAATAACGCTTAGTTTCCCAATCGGTAACTACCTTGCTGTACTGGCGCCATTCCCAATGTCTCGTTTGGGTATAATGCCGTACAAACTCTTCACCCAAAATCTCATTGGCAATTTTCGATTGCTCCATGATACTAGTCGCCTCAAATAGGTTTTTCGCAAACTTACCATTCGATTCATCTCGATAGCCATTGCCTTTTGTTGCAGGCTGTTTGAGTTTCAAGCCATTATCGATACCATACAATCCAGCTGCCAGACAAGCTGCAATAGCCAAATACGGATTGGTATCTGAGCCTACCACTCGAGTTTCGAGCCTACACGACTTACTGCCTGCCGGCAATGATCGCAAGGCAACGGTGCGATTGTCGATGCCCCAAGTCACCGTTGTAGGTGCCCAAGCACCTTCTACCAAACGCTTGTAGGAGTTGATGGTAGGAGCTACCATTGGCAATATTTGTGGCAAACAAAGTAACTGACCAGCAATATAACTGTGCATGGTTGCACTCATGTTGTTTTTATCTTTTGCATCAAAAAACAAATTCTTTGTTCCCTTCACATCCCACAAACTTTGATGTACATGTCCACTACAACCGGGCAGATTCTCACTGATTTTTGCCATAAATGTAGGGAGAACATTGTGGAGATAACCAATTTCCTTTACAGCTGTTTTGAAAAGTGTAGCTCTGTCGGCAGTTTCGAGCACTTTGCCATATCGAATGGCGGCCTCATATACGCCTGGACCAGTTTCGGTATGCAAGCCTTCGATGGGAATATCAAATTTCGAAATCAAATCAAACAAATCCGAAAAAAAATCGCCTCTAAGGGTAGTTCTCAAAATCGAATAGCCAAACATCCCTGGCGTGAGTGGTTTCAAACCAGCATAATTTTTGTCGGCTGCACTCTGAGGTGTTTCTTCAAAATTAAACCATTCAAATTCTTGTGAAACCATAGGCAGAAAGCCCATTTTATTAGCTTTGGTAGTCACTTTCTTGAGCAATTGCCGAGGGCAAATAGGGAGCGCTTTATTATCACTTGTTATAAAATCGGCCAAGAAAAATGGCTGTCCATTTTCCCAAGGTATTTGACGAAATGTACTTAAATCTACGCGTGCTTTAGCATCTGGATAGCCCGTATGCCAACCTGTATAATCGGCATTGTCGTAGGCTACATCGCCCATATCCCAGCCAAAAACCACATCACAAAATCCTAAAGTATCATCTGCTACCGACAAAAATTTTTCGGTTGAAATGTACTTTCCGCGCAGCACGCCATCTATATCTGTTATAGCCAATTTTACCTTTTGTGAAGGGTGATTTTTTATAAATTCGAAAATTTGTTTTGTAGTCATACAATGATTTTATTAAAGCAATTTAGAAAAAAGATGGTAAAAAACCATTTACAAACGCTGCACATTATTGAAATCTATAGAACCCTTTAAATAGCAAAAACCCTCCAGCTAAAGCTCCGAAGAAAATGAGTGATACCATCAAATTGAAATACACTAAAGCTACCAGACAAACTATTCCTATCACCAGAGCTAACAGGGGTGTAAAGGGATATAAAGGAACTCGAAACGGCCGTTCCATATCAGGCTCAGACTGTCGTAGTTTTATCAAAGCCGCAACAGACACAATGTAAAGCACTACTGCGCCCAATACTGCCATCGTGATGATTTCGCCAGTTTTGCCTGTAAACAATGCGATAATGCCTATGCACATATTGGCAATAAGAGCGATAGCGGGTGTTTGAAATTTTGAATTTATTTTCCCCAATATTCTAGGAGCATAGCCTACCCTACCAAACTCCATAGTAGCCCTACCAGAGGCGAGTATCAAGCCATGAAAAGAGGCAATCAAGCCAAATAGCCCTATACTGATAAGTAAATGATACAACCAGTTTGACTCACCTACCACCATGCCCATCGCCAAAGGTAGTGGCGAATTGGATATTGAGCCATCGACATTATATACAATCTTTTCCCAGCCACCTACGCCTATGGCTGCTATAAAAACCAATACACACAACACGATTAAAGTAACTAAGGCGCTCCCAAATCCTCTCAAAATATCTCGTTGGGGGTTGGCTGTTTCTTCCGCTACATTGGCTACTCCTTCAATGCCCAAAAAAAACCAAATTGCAAATGGAATAGCAGCAAACACACCACTCCAACCATTCATTTCGCTTTTGATTTGCATGTTTTCTATAGAAAAGTGAGGAAGCGTTACGCCTGCAAAAAGTAATAACTCACCTACCGCCAAAATTGTAATGACCAGCTCAAATGTAGCCGCAGCCTTCACTCCATAAATATTTAATGAAGTAAAAATGAAATACGCAGCAATAGCAGTAGGAATAATCGGTAATGCAGGAAATGATAGATTGAGATAGGTGCCAATAGCGATAGCAATAGCGGGTGGCGCAAATACAAATTCAATAATCTGTGCAAGTCCCGTAACAAAGGCTACATTTTTACCAAAAGCACGTTGAGCATAGTCAAAACCACCTCCAGCTTTGGGAATAGCACAAGCCAATTCGCAATACGAAAAACTAAAACTACTGTACAATAATATAATGAGAAATGTAGCCCCAGCCATGCCCCAGGTACCTCCCTTTTCTAGACCGAGATTCCATCCAAAGTACATACCCGAAATCACATAACCTACGCCCAAGCCCCAGAGTAAAAGTGGTGATAATGTTTTCTTGAGTTGGTCTGTCATAGATTATATTTTCTAAAGTAATATAGAAATATTTTCCAAAGGTAAATGACCAATTTGTAATTAAAGCGACATTCCTACCTTTTCCTCTTCTTTAAAAAAGTGCTTTTGAAAAATAATGATGATAAAAATAGCTGTGGTGATAGCTGCATCTGCTACATTAAAAATAGGGCTAAAAAATAAGAACGGCTCTCCTCCCCAAATTGGAAGCCAAGTAGGAAAAACACCATCTATCATGGGAAACCAAAGCATATCAACTACATTGCCTTGCATCCATCCAGCATAGCCTTCTGGAGGAAAAATACTTGCTACTTGACCATAACTATCTGTAAATATTTTGCCATAAAACATACTATCGATTAAATTGCCTAATGCACCCGCTATGATGGCCGTGGTACAATACACCAAGCCTTTAGGTTTAGCTTCTTTAATCATATTTACCAAAAGATAGAACATGACTCCGATAGCAAAAAATCGAAAAAACGACAAAGCTAATTTACCATATTGACCTGGCAGCTCCATGCTGAAAGCCATGCCTCGATTTTCCACAAAGTGAATCCTTGCCCATTCCCCAAAAATGCGAAACTCCTCTCCCTCTATCATGTGCGTTTTTACCCAAATTTTTGATGCTTGATCTATTATCAAAATCACTATAAATATCAGTACTGCTGTAATGCTTGTTTTTTTCATACTATACTTTTTCAACCTGCACTTTTAGTGTAGTGTCATTAAATTCTATTTTGTCAAAACTGGTCAAATTATCTATAAGTTTAATCTCGTTTGCCAAAATTTCATTGGCAATATAATCATTAAAGAAAGCGAGCGAATTAGCCAACTCTTCGTTTCTTTCGACTGTTACACTGATTCTATCCAATACCTCAAAACCCTTATCTTTACGAAGATTTTGGATTTTATTTACAAACTCTCTTGCAGTGCCTTCGAGTAGCAAACTAGCTGTGAGCGCCACATCTAAAGCCACAGTGAGTCCGCTATCGGTAGCTACGAGCCAGCCTTCTATATCTTCCGAACTAATCTCTACATCTTCTAAATTAAGGTCAAATTTTTCACCACCCAAATCAAGCAAAAAAGTATGTGCACGTTCTATGGTCGCTATATCGTGTTGACCCATTTTGCCCACTGCCTCTTGCACCGCTTTTATTTTTGGTCCTGCGCGTTTGCCCAATGATTTAAAGTTTGGTTTTATTTTCTTCTTCACCATATCTGATGTATCTTCTACATACAGAATTTCTTTCACATTCACTTCGTTCAGAATATAGCTCTCCACCTTTTTTAGTGCATCTTTCACAGCTTCGTTGGCTACGGGTATCAATATTTTTTGGAGCGGCTGCCGCACTTTTATCATCTCTTTTTTACGTAGCGAAAGCACCATCGATGACACCCGCTGTGCCATCAACATACGCTGCTCTAATGCAGTATCTATAATCGTTTCATCTGCCTTTGGCAAATAAGAAAGGTGAATTGAATTTCCATTTTCTAATCTGCTTGAAGTATGTAAGCTTTGCCAAATCCATTCACTAAAAAATGGCGATACAGGCGACATGAGCTGGGCTACAGTTTCTAAACACACAAACAATGTTTCATATGCAGATTGCTTATCACGACTCATCTCTCCTTTCCAAAAACGCCTACGCGAAAGACGAATGTGCCAATTGCTTAAATTTACATCCACAAATTCTTCGATAGCACGAGCGGCTTTAGTGGGTTCGTAGTCATTGTAAAAGGCAGTTACCTCTTTGATCAGTGAGTTTAATTTTGACAAAATCCATCTGTCCAATTCGGTACGCTCTTCGATCGATGTGAGCGAGTTTTTATCAATTACAAACTTGTCAATATTGGCATAGAGCGCAAAGAAAGAATAAGTGTTGTAAAGCGTACCATAGAGTGAACGAGTCACATCTACGATGCCCTCTGTATCAAATTTTAAATTATCCCAAGGGTCACTATTACGTGTCATGTACCAGCGTGTAGGATCTGCACCGTATTTGTTGATAGCCTCAAAAGGATCTACCACATTACCCAACCGTTTACTCATTTTATTACCGTTTTTGTCGAGTAATAAACCGTTTGAAATCACATTTTTATAGGCTACCGAATCAAACAAAGCCACACCCAACACATGTAGTGTATAAAACCAGCCTCGTGTCTGATCAACACCTTCTGCTATATAGTCTGCTGGAAATTTCGGAATAACGCCAAATGGAGCACCCTCGCCCTTTTCGGGTAGCCAATTCCATTGGGCATATGGCATAGCCCCTGAGTCGAACCAAACATCTATAAGATCTGACTCACGATACATTTTTTCACCCGTATCAGATACCAATACTATCTCATCTACATACGGCTTATGCAACTCAATTTCTCCTTTTTCGTTTTTGTATTTTGCATCGGCAGTCATCACCCCAGCGGCTATTGATTTGTCGATTTCACTTTGCAGTTCGCTGAGCGAACCAATACATTTTTCGGTTGCATTGTCCGCTGTCCGCCAGATAGGCAGAGGTGTGCCCCAGTAGCGAGAACGAGATAAATTCCAATCCACTAAATTTTCGAGCCACTGTCCAAAACGACCTTCGCCAGTATGTTTCGGCTTCCAATTAATCGTTTTATTGTGTGCTATCAACTTATCTTTTATCGCGGTTACTCTCACAAACCATGAATCGAGGGGATAATAAATCACCGGCTTATCTGTTCTCCAACAATGCGGATAAGAGTGTTCGTATCGCTCCGTCTTAAAGAGTTTGTTATCAAGTTTTAGTTTCAAAATAATTCGATCATCTACACTCAAATATTTTTCAAGCTGAGGAATAATAGGCTTTAGCAATTCTTTTTGCTTGGCAAGCTCCACCGCTTTCTCCTCGTCATTTAGATAGGCTTCTTTTATAAACTCACCTCCTAGTCCAAACTGAGCATCCACAATCTCCTCCAAAAACTTTCCCTGCTTATCTACCAAAGTCAAAGAACCAATGCCATTTTGCTTTGCCACACGCATATCATCTGCACCAAACGATGGAGCGATATGCACTATACCTGTACCATCGGTAGTGGTTACAAAATCGCCCGCTATTACACGAAAAGCATCGCCATCACTGGGTTGTACGTATGGGAGCAATTGCTCATAAGTAATCCCTATAATATCTTTCCCAAGGCATGTTTTTAGTTCTTTAAATGGAATCGCTTTATCGCCAGCAGTATAGCTATCAAGTGTTATATCTGCATTTTTTTCTGTAAAATATTTAGTCATCAATGCTTTTGCCAAGACTACTTTTACTGGCTGAAAGGTATATGGGTTATAGGTTTCAACAAGTGTATATTCTATCTTTTCGCCTACCGCTAAAGCCGTATTCGATGGCAATGTCCATGGCGTAGTCGTCCATGCTAAAAATCGCACATCATCGTTTTCTGTATCAAAAAGGAAAGCTGATTTTTCGTTTTTAACCACCTTAAACTGGGCTATTGCAGAACTATCTTTCACATCGCGGTAGCAGCCAGGCTGATTGAGTTCATGCGAACTCAGCCCCGTACCTGCAGCAGGCGAATAAGGCTGTATGGTGTAGCCTTTATAAAGCAAATCCTTTTTATACAACATCTGGAGCAATGCCCAAATAGTTTCGATATAACTATTTTCATACGTGATATACGGATTTTCGAGATCTACCCAATAGCCCATTTTGTGCGTAAGCTCATTCCAAATATCGGTGTATTTGAGCACGTTTTTTTTACAAAGTGCGTTATATTCTTCTTCCGATATTTTAGTACCTATATCTTTCTTTGTGATGCCCAATTCTTTTTCTACACTTAGTTCTATAGGCAATCCGTGCGTATCCCAACCCGCTTTTCTATCTACTCTATATCCATCTAAGGTTTTGAATCGACAAAAAATATCCTTGAGCGTACGCGACATCATGTGATGGATACCGGGTAGCCCATTGGCCGATGGTGGCCCCTCATAAAAAACAAAGGGTTTATTCTCCTCGCGTGTGCTTATGCTTTTTTTGAAAATATCGTTTTTTTTCCAAAAATCTAGTATCTCCTTCTCTAAAGAAGGAAAATCAAGTCCACTAAATTCGGGATAGTTATGTTGGTCGTTTTGCTTCGGTTTCATAAAAAATTAAGTATAGGCAAATTTGTCAAAAGGGGTGTAAAATAATGCTTTTGGTTGAAATCGATTAGCAAATGTAGCTCATTCACAAAATTATTGATTTATCCATTAGGTGTTTCAAATTGAAGAATCTAGTAGATATCGAGATAAGATTACATTTTTAAGTTGGCTACATTTCTACCTCAAGCTTAGCTTTGGGCTATATAACTTTTGTTATTAACTACTTAATAGCCCATCTTAGCCTTTCGCTTAACCTTTTTTTACATACAAGCTAATTTGTTAAAAGTAAATTTGCCCTACAAAAAAATTGAATCAATGGAAGTAATCGGAAATACCCAATCGGTGGACATCGCAGCCCTCAATGAGAAAATAAATAAGGAGAGTGCATTTGTAGATATCCTCAATCTCGAACTCGGCAAAGTGGTGATAGGTCAAAAAGCTATGGTGGAGAGATTGCTCTTAGCGGTACTCGCCAATGGTCATATTTTGCTCGAAGGTTTGCCTGGTCTAGCCAAAACACTTTCTATCAAATCGCTGTCGAGCGCTATTGATACACAGTTTTCGCGTATTCAGTTTACGCCCGACTTGCTTCCTGCCGATGTTATAGGTACTATGATTTACAATCAAAAAGACAATGAGTTTGTCGTTAAAAAAGGCCCCATATTTGCCAACTTCATTTTGGCGGATGAAATCAACCGTGCCCCTGCAAAGGTACAGTCTGCCTTGCTCGAAGCTATGCAAGAGCGCCAAGTTACCATAGGCGATAGAAGCTATAAACTCGATGAACCATTTCTTGTACTCGCCACACAAAATCCTATAGAACAAGAAGGCACCTATCCACTACCTGAAGCGCAGGTAGATCGTTTTATGCTCAAAGTAGTTATCAATTATCCTAAAAAAGAAGAGGAACAACTAATCATTCGCCAAAATATGGCATTTGAACAACCTACCATCAATAAAGTAGTTTCGAAAGAGGCTATCATCAGTGCTCGAAAAACGGTGCGTGAGGTCTATATGGATGACAAAATCGAGAAATATATTTTAGATATCGTATTCGCTTCGCGAAATCCAGCCGATTATAAATTACAAAAATTAGTGCCGTTGATTAGTTATGGTGGTTCACCAAGAGCGAGTATAAATCTAGCATTGGCTGCTAAAGCGTATGCGTTTATAAAACGAAGAGGGTATGTGATTCCTGAAGATGTTCGTGCAGTTTGCTACGATGTGATGCGTCATAGAATTGGCCTGAGCTATGAAGCCGAAGCCGAAAATGTACAGGCTGATGATATCATTAGCGAAATCTTAAATGCAGTAGAAGTACCGTAGGCTATGGGATGGTTTACTTTCACAGATGAACTAGCCGTACAAGCAGCGGCAGCCAAAGCAAAGCGAGATAAAATAAGACGTATCGAAATCGTAACGCGTAAGTTGTCAAATCAAGTGTTTGCGGGAAGCTATCACTCGGCCTTTAAGGGTCGTGGCATCTCATTTGCAGAGGTGCGAGAATACCAATATGGCGATGATGTAAGACTTATTGATTGGAACGTAACAGCCCGCGGAGGAAGTCCATTTATCAAAGTATTTGACGAAGAGCGGGAGCTCACCTTAATGCTGATGATTGATGTAAGCAAGTCCACTCTTTTTGGTACACAAAATGAGTTTAAACGAGAAATCATCGAGCTTATAAGTGGTATTTTAGCCTTTTCGGCTATCAAAAACAATGATAAAGTAGGCGTGCTTTTCTTTACAGATAAAGTCGAAAAATACATTCCACCGAAGAAAGGAAAATCGCATATTTTACGCATCATTGCAGAGATAGACAATTTCAAATCAGATGCCCGAGGCACTGACCTATCGGAAGTTTTAGCGTATTTTACGAATGCTGCCAAGAAAAAAACCATTGCGTTTTTGATTTCTGATTTTCAGGTAAACTGCAACTACGAAAAACAACTTCGCATAGCCGCCCAGAAACACGACCTATTGGCGATTCAAGTTTACGACAAATCGGAGCATCTTTTAGAAGATGTAGGACTTGTAAACATAGAGGATATTGAGACGGGAAAAACATTCTACATAAATACCAGCGATAAAAGTGTACGCACTTCGCTGCGTGAAAAATTTGAAGTTAGACAACACTTTTTAAAACAAGCGTTTTCAAAGAGTGGAGCTCAGTTTGTGAGTATCGCTACTACTGATGATTATACAAAGGCATTGATTCAACTATTTAAAGAAAGAGGCGTAAGAACAAGATGAGAACAGTAGGCAAAATAGGAAGGGATTTAATGCTGGGCATAGGGCTATTTTTATCTATGACTACCCTTGTTGCGCAAAAGAACGTAAGCTTAGGTGTAGATTCATTTAAAATAGAAATAGGCGACCCGCTCCGATTTTTCTTAAAAATAACTATAGAAAAAAACGAAGGCCTTGAGTTCCCAAACTTTTCAGGAGATACACTCGCACGATTTGAAATTATTTTAAAAGAAAAAATTGACACTTCAGAACTCCACGGTAAGCAAATTTTATCGCAATACTTTACCGCTTCAGTTTATGATTCTGGAACTTATACGATACCCGCAATCCCCATTGTGTTGAATGGCGATACTGCATTTACAGAGCCATTTGAAATTACCGCTACTGCCCCTATAGTCGATACGAGTCAACCAATCAAACCTATCAAAGCACCGTTGAAAGTGCCTTACCAACTCCAAGATTTTTATCTATGGATAGCCCTAGCATTGTTGTTGATCCTAGCTATGATAGGATTTTGGTTGTATAGAAAATACGCGAAGAAAAAAATAGTAGAAATAGCTAGGCCAAAACCAGTAGAACCAGCGCATGTATGGGCATTGGCGGAGCTGAAAAAACTCAACAGCGAAAAGCTATGGCAAAAAGATGAGCATAAAAAATACTATTCTCGATTGAGTGAAATCATACGCAGTTATCTTGAATATAGATACGATGTACTCGCCCTCGAATCTACTACAGATGAAATCAAAGTAATGATAGCAGACAAAGGGATAGATAGTGGCTATCAAACCAAATTGATAGAAGTATTGATATTAGCAGACTTTGCGAAGTTTGCAAAAATGACACCACTACCAGACCAAAATACCAGCTGTATGGATGATGCGCTAGCTTTTGTAGAGCATACGAAATTGATTGAAAAAAATCAAACCAATACGCCTTCCAAAAAATGATGACCGTATTCAAACATATTACGTTTGCCTCACCTTGGGTGCTATGGTTGATACCTGCAATACTAGTTGCACAGGTAGTTTGGTGGATTTTTGTTAGAAAAAAGAAAAATCCTACCCTGCTTTTTTCGGAAGTAAAATTGCTGGAAAGCCACAGTATGCCGATGATTGCAAAAGTGAAAGCTTTTTTGCCAGTATTGCGTTGGGCTGCTGTATCGTTGCTTTTGATAGCCTTAGCGCGCCCTCAAACATCCTACAACGAGTCGAAAGTAACTACCGAAGGGATTGACATCGTTATCAGTATGGACGTATCGTCTTCGATGCTAGCACAAGACTTTAAACCAAACAGATTAGATGCCGCAAAAAAGACAGCCCTCGATTTTATCAACGGCCGTGCTAATGATAGAATAGGTTTGGTGATATTTGCGGGAGAGAGTTTTACTCAATGTCCCGTAACCATTGATCATGTAATCGTAAAAAACCAACTCAACGCTATCACCAATGGTAAGCTAGAAGATGGCACAGCCATAGGAATGGGGCTCGCAAATGCCGTACAGCGACTAAAAGAGAGCGAGTCAAAAAGCAAAGTAGTGATCTTGATGACAGATGGGGTAAACAACAAAGGCTTAGTAGATCCCGCTACTGCTGCCGATATAGCCACGCAGTTTGGGGTACGCGTTTACACCATAGGAGTAGGCACACAAGGACAAGCATACACACCAGTAGCGATGGATCAAAATGGCAATCTTGTATATGACTATGCCGAGGTACAGATAGATGAAAACATACTCAAGGAAGTAGCAAAAAAAACAGGAGGACAATACTTTCGAGCTACCAATAATAAAAAACTAACACAGATTTTTGAAGAGATAGATAAGCTCGAAAAAACCAAAATAAAAGTATCGGCCTTTAGTCGTAAAACAGAAATGTTTTTTTGGTTTGCCTTTGCGGCTATGGTGCTATTGCTGATAGATTGGTGGAGTAGATATACGATTTTTAAAACCTTGCCCTAACGAAAAAAAGCAGAGATAGAAGTGATAAAGTTTGAACATCCAGAATACCTATGGCTACTCATTTTGTGGGTAGCGGCATTTCTGCTGTTTCTCTACTATAGATGGTGGAGAGCTAGCCGAATACAGCGCTTAGGTAGTGCCAGACTGATAAAAAAGCTAATGCCGAGCTATGCTGCGTCAGCCCCTATCGTCAAGTTTGTTTTTCTATCGTTAGCGTTTTTATCATTAGTTGTAGGCCTTGCTAATCCACAGATAGGTACTCGTCAGGAAAAAGTAAAACGCAGTGGTATAGACCTAATCATCGCGGTAGATGTGTCTAAAAGTATGCTAGCCGAAGATGTGGTACCTAATCGACTTTTGAAAGCTAAAAATTTCATTTCTCGTTTTATCGATGAACTAAAAAACGATCGATTAGGCTTGATTGTATTTGCAGGCAGAGCCTATATGCAGATGCCTCAAACGGTGGACTATTCAGCAGCTAGAATGTATCTAAAATCGCTTTCACCCAATATGGTACCTACACAAGGTACAGCCATATCTCAAGCGGTAGAACTAGCCACTAGCTCATTTTCGAAAGAATCAAAAGGATCAAAAGCGTTAGTCATTATATCAGATGGTGAAGACAATGAGGAAGGCGTAAACGATGCTATTGAGAAGGCGTCAAGCGCAGGTATTAAAATTTATACCATAGCCGTGGGCTCTGAAAAAGGAGGACCAATCCCTCTCACCAATGGCGATTTTAAACGCGATGGAGATGGAAATGTCGTGATGACAAAAGTAAATATAGCCGCTCTTCGAGAGTATGCTCTCAAAGGGAATGGCAAGTTTTATTGGCTCGATAATAGTGCCGATGCTGTAGAGCGAGTAATCAATGATTTGAGTGGATTATCTAAAAAAGATTTTGAAGAAATGGTCTATACAGATTATGACGATCAGTTTCAGTATTTCCTAGCTTTAGCGCTTTTTTTCTTGCTACTCGATTATGTATGGACGGCAAGCAAATCGAGCTGGAAATTTACGAAATAGAAAAATAAAATTTGCTATTTTTGCCGAGCTTGGCTACGTAGTTCAATTGGATAGAATATCAGATTTCGACTCTGAGGGTTGGAGGTTCGAGTCCTTCCGTGGTCACACTCTAAAGTGCTTTTCAATCAAATGGAAGGCACTTTTTTTATCTCCTCAATTCCCTTATCAACACTCTCAAGTCGCCCAATATGCTTTGATTTTGGGCATAGAGTCGATTGATTTGAACTATCCATTCGGGCAAAGCAGGGTGCGGTTTTTTTATGACAAAAACGGCTATTTTAGGATATGGAAACGCAGCTAGATCAGCACCAAAGTAGCCAACCCATGTTTTTTCGCCTTTCAAAACCGCCATATTATTGTTCCATACTTTTTTGTTAAAACTCAATGGCAGCAAAAAACACAACACCACATCCATCCATCTTTTTTTGCGTTGAGCAAGTGGCTTAGATAGATTATAGTGCATACCCTCGACTAGCAAATCGCCTGCACTTTCGCTCGAATTGCTACCTATAAAAGTAGGCTCGTCTGCTTGTAAAATCTTGAATCGAACTGCTGATTTTCGTTCGCTAATAGCCGCTATTATTGACTTGTACGAAACAGCTTTAGCACAAAAAACCACCTCGTCTATATCTAACCAATCGCATTTATCCACGAGTCTATCTGTATTTTTTTGGGTAGCTAAAAAGTCTATTTGCTCCGATTTCCGGATTAAATCCTCTGCACGCTTACACTCACTTTCATTGCCAACCAACAACCAGTGACGCGATAATTTTTCTGAAAAAGAAAACTGCCGATGACGTATCAAATTATACAATAATCTACTCACCGAAAATGCACCCATAGCCGCTACTGCACCCAATAGCACAATAGCACGTGAATAGCGAAGATTGTCAGGCAAAAATGCGTATAGTAAGGTAATAAATAAGGTGCTATAGAATATGCCTTTTACCACATGCTTAAGTTTATATGGTTTCTCGTAGCCACCACTCCAATACACACCCGCCATCCACAAAAAACAGTAGGTAGGCAGCAGCCAAACGATAAAAGTGTCGGGGTAATAATCAACTACCTGTTTTATATTTTCGGCCCAGTAATGAGTGATACTCCATGATGCAAAATAGGTCAACCCAAAATCGACCAACACCAATGCTGACGAGCTGAGCACATTGGCTATGAGTGTGAGAAAACCCCGAAACACCACCGCCATATTGATAAACATGGCATAGAGCGATGCACTATTTTTTGCAAAATGCTTTCGCGCAAAAATTATCATAGCTTCATAAAACACTTTCACATAATTGAGCGAGCCACGTTTGGTCGATTCACCTTTGTAATGTATAATAGTATTGTCGGCTAAATAGTAGTTTTTGTAACCGCCCTGAATCACGCGCCAACTCAAGTCTATATCTTCCCCATACATAAAAAATGCTTCGTCAAATCCACCTATTTTATCAAGCACTTCTTTTCTAAAAAACATAAAAGCGCCCGATAAAATATCCACCTCATGGTCTTCATTTTCTGATAAAAATCCGAGATGATATTTTCCGAATCTTGTGGAGGTTGGAAATAGGCGACTCAAGCCAAACATTTTGTAAAACGCCACTTCGGGAGTAGGCAGACCTCGTTTTGATTCGGGCAAAAATTGGCCAGTGCCATCTATCATTCGCACCCCCAACGCTCCAGCTTGTTTGTGAGAGAGCATAAAGGCGATGCACTTCACTACCGTGTCTTCTGCCAGCACAGTATCTGGATTGAGAATCAATATGTATTCGCCTGAAGCCCTTGCTATAGCTTGGTTATTGGCTTTAGAAAAACCAACATTTTCTTTGTTTACTATCAATTTTACTTCAGGAAAATGTGCACCCACCGCAGCTACAGAATTGTCTTTTGATACATTATCAACTACCCATATCTCTGCCTCTATCTCTTTGGTAGCCGCCACTACAGAGTGCAAACACTGCATCAGATAGTGCTTGACATTATAGCTTACAATGATGATCGATACTTTCACAACTCGATTTTAGCTAGCCGATGGTTTCATTAAATCATTTTCATACAAGGTACGGGTAGCGATAGAGCGAGCGAGCGTAAGCTCGTCTGTATATTCCAACTCTCCACCAAACGAAACCCCTCTCGCTATAGTAGTGATTTTAACACCAAAATGCTGTAGCTTTTTTGAGAGGTAAAAAATAGTAGTATCCCCTTCGATGGTTGGTGAAATAGCCATCACGACTTCTTTGATACCGCCTGCTTGTACTCTAGTGATAAGCGAATCAATATTCAGTTGGTCGGGACCTACACCATCGATAGGCGAAATGATGCCGCCTAGTACATGATACAACCCACGATATATTTCGGTATTTTCAATAGCGATAACATCTCTAAAATTTTCGACTATACATAGGAGTGAATCCTCGCGTAGTTTATTTGAGCAAATGCTACAAACTTCCGTGTCTGCAACATTATGACATTGTTTGCAAAATTTTATTTGTTCGCGCATTGTAGTGATTGCAGAGCCAAAATGCTGTACTTTTTCTTTTTCTTGTTTGAGCAAAAAAACAACTAATCGCAACGCTGTTTTCTCACCTATGCCAGGAAGTTTTGAAAATTCGGCTACTGCGTCTGCTATGAGTTTGGAAGAGTATTTGAGCATGGGTGGCTAAAATAGGGCTTTCTTTTGATTAAATTTAGCGAGTTTTGATGTTTACATTAGTTAAATCAACTAACTTTTTTCCCTTTAAAAAACTTATCTTCAGCGAGCAATACGTCCCCTATAGCTTTGCGTGTTTTTTCTTTTAGCATAGGTAAATCATCAAGGGTCATACCCTGGGTAGAAATAGGGTCTAAAAACCGCATGGTCACTCTACCTGGATAAAACCAAGGAGAATCTACGGGCTGTAATGAACGTAGGTTAATAAGCGCAATAGGTGCTATGTTTACCTGTGCTTCGATGGCAGACTTGAAAGCGCCATCATACATTTCTTTTACGGGCATATCGGTTCGATTGCGCGTGCCTTCTGGAAAAATCAATAGACCAATTCCATTTTTTAACCATTGTGTCATTTTTTCGGCAGTTGCTTTTCTGCTCTCAGGCGAATTTCGATCTACTGCCATCGACACCATACGCAACAATTGCCCGAGTGCAGGTGTGCTAAGAAGCTCCTTTTTTACCAATGGCTTGTAGTAATGTTCTATACAAGACGAGGTATAAGGTATGTCGAGCATATTGCTATGATTGGGGGCAAAAACATACACCTCTTCTGCTTTGATTTTCTCTCTACCCTGCACGGTTACCGGCACGAAAGCAATGTTTGTCCAAATTTTCCAGATAAATACTTTATTGACAAAGTAAATAATTGACATTCGCTTTTTATCGTCTTTTACGAGTAATAGCGGGGTATATATCATCAAAAGTAGAATCATCACAATAAAAAATGTGAGGGCTACATAAAGACTATAAGGGATAGCTAATATTTTTTTCATTTTGAGGCTTATTGCTTCAATTTTACAAAAAACAATCCATTCTTACCGAAATTAGCAAAAATCGAATAGGTTTGCGGGCTATGGGGCACCATCATCACCAACATTGTACTGATATAAAACAACATCATCATCTTAGGTCAAATGAGACTAGGACGATGGTGGCTGTGTTCCTATCGTTAGGGGCTATGGCTTTAGAACTTTATTATGGCTACATGATAGACTCTAGCGCCTTGATTATGGATGGATGGCACATGCTCACGCATGTACTGATACTT
This sequence comes from uncultured Bacteroidota bacterium, assembly GCA_937894725.1. Lineage (GTDB taxonomy): Bacteria > Bacteroidota > Bacteroidia > Chitinophagales > LD1 > CALAYL01. The sequence goes on along the minus strand of CALAYL010000054.1, from coordinate 12,274 downwards.
TTATTGGCATGGGGTACATACAAGCTGATAGATTTAAATGTGTTTAAACATACCTCTGAGCACAAAATCTTGTCTATTTCAGGCTTTGTAAGCGCGTTAACCTTACTTATCTTTACGCTTTTCATGCTCATTGAGTCTATTGAAAAGCTAAACCGACCAGAGTTTGCCGTTACGGATGCCGCTTTTATAACCATCTTCGTTGGACTAACGGTAAATGGCATTTGCGCTTACTTACTTCACCAAGGGCATGAGTCAGACGCACAAGATTACAATATATACGCAGCTTATATTCACGTATTGGCGGATGTTCTGTTGAGTTTCATTGCTCTTATCGCATTACTAGCTGCACGGTATTATGCTATCTATTGGTTAGATGCCGTAAGCGGCATATTGGCATCTTTAGTGATTTTGAAATGGGCATCCTCTCTGCTCCTCAATAGTTGGAAAGACGCTCGAACTGTCGAAAAATTGAGTGATGGAGTGTAAATTATTTTCCAAAAATTAAAGCCCTCAGAAAAACACTTTCTGAGGGCTTTTAAATATTGAGTGTTTGACTAGTTTGTCTTGGCAAACTGCCCCACAAAGCTATTTTTCTCTCCTACTATTTTCAAAACATAATTCCCAATTGCGAGTGCACTTACGTCAATGTTTAAACTATCTTTTGTATTACTCTCCGTGGCTTGTACCAGTCTTCCACTCAGGTCATACACATTAATGGTTATATTTCCAATTGTTGGATTTGCGAGCTCTAACTTCAGTGTATTGCTAGCTGGATTAGGATATAATGACTTAATCTCGCTAGATGTTACATCCGCAATACCAGCCACTGTATAGGTTTCATAAAAATAATTATTTACATCGGTAAAGGGGCTAATACCGCTTGTCGATTTTGTGATTTGCTGAAAGCTATTATAAAGGATAAAAGTAGTATCGGCAGAAGCAGACCACATTGAAGACATGACATCAAAATTTCCATTCGTAATCTCCATCTGTGGTTTATCAAATGCCGTCTTTATTGTTTTTTGAGCCTGACCACCATCGAGTGAGCCATTAAAAAAACTATACATCGTGTCATGTTGAATTGTAGCTCCTACATATGCTGTAATAGTACTATCATTCAATTCAAGCCCACTTCCTTGGTCGTACCATGATTTAGTCAAGACGACTCTATTGGATGCATCATAAGTGTAGCGAGTGTCATCTTCTACTTCCCAGTTTGGAGCGTTAAAAGCATAGGAGATGACTTTAGTTACCTTTTGAGCAGTATTGTACGTATATTTCACAATGTATTGATCTATAAAAACTCCAGCGATAGGAAACGAACCTATCAAAGAGTCTATCAATCCGGCAGGGTTATAAGTAATTTTGTATCTTGCTGATGTAGTAAAATTAACTCCCGTAGCATCTTCTAACAATACTTGACTCACTTTATCTTGGGCATTATAGCTCATGGTGTATCGCTCTCGTTGATTTGAAGCTAGATCGGTAGATATCTCTGTGGTAAGTTGGGATCCTGTGTAAGTCCTTTTTACAGTTCTCGCAAGTACTGTGTCATACACATATATACTACTATCAAACTTCCATATACTGCCTAAAAGATTTTCTACCAATGCGTCATTCTCCTGAAAAGAAGCAAAATTGTTGTTGTAAAAATACTTTGTGCTATCGTTAAAATCCCCTCCTGAGTAGTTAGATTCGGCCAACAGCCTTGATGCCGCAGCCCGAGATGAACTTGAGTGACTGGCTTGAGGATTCAAGACTGTCTTGGTCACAGCCTTTTTTACTTTCAAAAAAGCTGGATTGGTCGCTTGGACAGTGCCGATAAGCAGACCGAAAATCGAGAGCGTAAATAATTGTTTTTTCATAGTGTTTGTATTTAGAACTAATTTAAAATATTTGACAAAAAACATTAGTTAAAAAAAAGCATATGCTATTTTGATGTCGTATGTATAACTCGCTGAGGAAATGGAATTTCGACCTTTACTTCATCCAGCGTAAGTTTCGTTTTTTCTGTCATATCGAAAAAATAATCCCAGTATAATGAAGGATGACAATACCCTCTTACAATTAAATTGACTGAACTATCGCCCAAAGCCACAACATGCACAGATGGGGCAGGCTCTTTGGTAGAGCGTTCATCTGCTTTGAGCATGGCCAGTAGGGCATCTTTTGCCTTTTTTAAATCAGCAGAGTAGCTTACTCCTACGGCTACATCTACTCTTACAAAATCTTTTTCTGTATAGTTTTTTAGCGTACCATTTGACAAAATTCCATTTGGTATCACTACTACCCTATTGTCTGGGGTGAGTATTTTTGTGATGAAAATTTGAATTTCTTGTACTGTACCTAAATGGCCTTGCGCTTCTATCGTGTCACCTACTTTGAAAGGCTTAAAAATTAAAATGAGTACTCCGCCAGCAAAGTTGGCTAATGTACCTTGCAAAGCCAAACCTACCGCCAAACCAGCAGCTCCAATGATTGCTACAAATGAGGTAGTCTCAATACCAAGCATAGATGCTACACTTATAAAAAGCAATATTTTTAGCCCCCAACTCAATAGATTGACTAAAAACGGGCGTATGGTTTCATCAATATTGCTTCGCTTAAAACTCTTATCTAAAAACTTCGTTGTTATTTTTATTAGTCGTAAACCAATGATTAAAAGAAGTAGGGTTAAAAGTACTTTAGTGCCATACTTTATAGCATACTCTAGTGCAATTTGACCATATTTTTCGAGAAGTGACATATCCATGTAAAAAGGGGGTTTAGTGTTTGAAAAAAATACTCCATTAGATGCAAAGTGCTATTTATCAAGGAGCAATAATGTTTAATATGATGACAATCTATAAAAAATAAGTGGGAAAATGAAAAAAAAAGGAATGAATAATCCATTATAAAGCATACTGCTAAAAAAGAGACGCCAATACCCACTATTACATGATGTTTTTTTTTAAAAATATATAGCTTATTATAAATCAAGTTTATCTATCACAATCACATATTCCCCTCTTGGCTCTTTCGTTTCAAAATGAGCTAAAAGTATTGGAATAGTTCCCTCGATAGTTTCTTCAAACATCTTTGATAATTCTCTCGAAAGAGACACTTTTCTTGTATCGCCCAAAATCGGTAAGGCTTGCTCTAAAAACTTCACAACTCTGTATGGCGACTCATACAATATCACCACACGCTTTTCTTCGGCTATTTTTTTGATAAGAGTCTCTCTACCTTTTTTATGTGGCAAAAAACCCATAAACACAAACTCGCTCGTATCAAACCCAGACTTAACCAACGCTGGCACAAATGCCGTAGGTCCGGGCAAACATTCCACTTTCACCCCAGCGGCTATGCAGGCTGATACTAGGATGTAGCCAGGATCAGACACACAAGGGGTACCACAATCAGATATGAGAGCGATTGTTTGCCCGCTTTGAAGCTGAGACACAATTTGCTCACACGACTTTCGTTCGTTAAATTTATGATAAGCTTGAAGCCTAGTCTTGATCTCAAAATGATGAAGCAATTTGAAAGACTGGCGCGTATCTTCCGCCAAGATATAGTCCACTTCTTTCAATATCCGAATGGCACGAAGAGTGATATCCTCCAGATTGCCGATAGGGGTAGGGACTATATACAACATCTATTTTACCTCGCTTAGCTCGATGCTATAGCCTTCCATGATCGTATTGGCAAGAAGTTTTTTACATGCATCTTCTACAAGCGCAGTAGCTGCTTTGGCATCTTTAGCCGTTAAGCTCAATGTAATATGACGACCTACACGCACATCTTCAACACCTTCAAATCCCATTTTTTGTAGTCCTTGAGCGACAGCTTTACCTTGTGGGTCGAGCAATTCTTTGTGAGGCATGATGTCTATGGCTGCTTTGAAATTCATATTTTGATAAGTTTTTGAGTGATTGAAACGAGAACGTAAATAAAGATAATCAACGGCAATGCAACAACTTTTAGTAAGATTAAAAGTATCACCGCTAGTCCTATAAAGCTAAATTGGAGTTTATTGTCGCTCCATTTCTTGTTTTTTAGTTTAAAAGAAAACATCGGAATCTCCGCTATCATTAGAAAACAGAGAGTTGCTAAAACAAATAAAACAACATAAGGCGTGTTGAGTATATCGAAAAGACCAAAACTATTGCGATCGAATATGGAATACACGCCTACTACAAAAATTGTAGCAGCGGGTGTAGCCAAGCCTACAAAGCTGTCGCTTTGTCGAGTATCTACATTAAATTTTGCCAAACGCAAGGCAGCAAAAAGTGTAAACAAAAAGCCAGCATCTGACACTACGCTCACCATAGTGTCTGAAAGATGATAATTGCCCGATATGAGCGAGTTGAAAAGCAAAAATTTTAGAATAAAACCTGGCACTACACCAAAACTCACCACATCGGCCAAGGAGTCAAGTTCTTTACCTACACCTTGCGGAGTTTTGAGAGCACGAGCGGCCATACCATCAAAAAAATCTGCTACCAAAGATATGAGTGTACAGATCATCGCCTGCTCCACTTGATTGCCAAAGATAAACACTATTGCCATACAACCCGAAAAGAGATTGATCAGCGTGAGTAGATTGGGAATATTAAATAGTTGCATAGCTTATTTTGTTCGTTTGCTACTATTCATCAACTCCTCTATATGATCCGCCTCGATGGGGATTTCACTCATCAAGTCAATCGGCTTGCCACTTGTTACCTGCAAGTTGTTTTCGATACGAATACCGATACCTTCTGCGGGGATATAAATGCCTGGCTCACATGTTAGTACAGCACCAGCTTTCAATGGCTTGTAGCGATTGCCCACATCGTGTACGTCTATCCCCAAAAAGTGAGCAGTACCGTGCGGAAAATATTTTTTGTACAGCGGTTGTAGCTTGTTTTGTTTCTTGACATCTGTTTTATCTAACAACTGGAGCTTGATAAGTGAAGCTTCCATAATTTTGCCCACTTCTTGGTTAAACTCATTCAAAACCATACCTGCCTTCATGATTTTTTTCGCCTCATTGTGTACATGCAATACTTCATTATACACTGCTTTTTGGCGCTTGCTAAATTTGCCGCTCACGGGTATCGTACGGGTCAAATCGGCACAATAGTTTGCATATTCAGCTCCACAATCCATGAGCAACAAATCGCCAGCTTTGCATTGCTTATTGTTTGAAACATAATGAAGCACACAAGCATTTGCACCTGATGCTACGATAGGATCGTAAGCATGCCCAGTCGCTCTGTTTATCAAATATTCATGCGTTATTTCGGCTTCTACCTCATACTCCCACACCCCAGGTTTTACAAACGAAAGCGTACGCAAAAAACCTTTACGGGTGATCGCAATTGCGTTGTTTAATAAGTCAATTTCCTTTTTACTTTTCACTGCTCGCAAGTCGTGCATGATAGGTGCCAATCTTTCAAAATGATGCAGCGGAAAACGGGCTTTCAATTGCTTCGCAAATTGCAATTCCCCATTGAGTGGAGACTCTCCAGCTCGATCATTTTCGTTGAGATTGAGATAAATGTTTTCTGCTTGCAAAATTAGTGTAGCAAGCATACTATCAAAACTGCTGCTCCACTGTATCTGCGATATGCCCGACACAGTTTTAGCTTGTTCTTTAGATAGCTTTTCACCCTCCCACACTGCTATGTGGTCATTTGTTTCTTTCACAAAAAGTATTTCTCGCCAATTGGCTTGTGTAGCATCAGGAAACATTACTAAATATGTTTCTTCTTGATCTACTCCGGTAAGGTAAAACAAATCAGGATTTTGTCGCCATTTATAGCTCGCATCGGCACTTTTGGGCATGATGGGATTTGCAGTTAAAATGGCAATCGAATTGGGCTTGAGACGCTTGGCTAGGCGTTTTCGATTTTCAATAAAAAGGGAGGCATCAATGGCATCGTATTTCATAGGTATATTTTGATGATGTAAGTTTAAGACAAAATAGCAATTTGCCCTTGAAACGTTAAAAATTGCTTTAAATATTGTCGCTTTTTAGCATATTTCATTAGAAACCACCTTTGGTTCATTGGAAAAAATAATACTTTTGCGGGAAACCAGACTAAACGTATTGTAATGAAAATATTTGGCACTAAGAGCGGTATCGACACATTACCCTCACTCGGCATTCTCAACACAGCAAATCAATATTGGAATCTAACTCCCGCAGAACTTGTAGAAGAGACCATCAAACGAAATCAAGGCGTACTCAGCGACACAGGCGCTTTAGCTATAGATACGGGCGAGTTTACTGGGCGCTCTCCCAACGATCGTTTTATCGTGAAAGATGAAATCACATCAGATGCTGTAGATTGGAGCAGTAAATTTAATTTAGCTGTATCACCTGAAGTGTTTGATGGATTATATAAAAAAGTTACGACCTATCTTGCAGACAAAGATGTGTTTGTTCGCGACAGTTATGCTTGTGCTGACGATGCGTTTAGACTCAATGTGCGGGTAGTTACCGAATACCCTTGGGCAAACTTATTTGCATCAAACATGTTTTTGCGCCCTACTGCCGCAGAGTTGGCTACTATTCAACCAGACTGGACGGTAATACAAGCACCAGGATTTCTAGCCGATGGTGCAAATGATGGCATACGTCAGCACAATTTTGCCATTCTTAATTTCACCAAAAAAATAGCCATCATTGGTGGCACTGCTTATACAGGAGAAGTCAAAAAAGGCATTTTTTCAGTACTTAATTTTGTACTTCCACACCAACAAAAAGTCTTGAGCATGCACTGCTCCGCCAACATAGGTAAAGAGGGTGATGTAGCTTTGTTTTTTGGTCTTTCAGGCACAGGAAAAACAACACTCTCCGCAGACCCAAATCGACCTTTGATAGGCGATGATGAGCACGGTTGGACAAATAATTCTGTGTTTAATTTTGAAGGAGGCTGCTATGCAAAATGCATCGACCTCTCGGCCGAAAAAGAACCAGATATTTACAACGCTATCAAACATGGTGCTATCCTTGAAAATATTGGGTTTAATGAAGGTACTCGCACAGTTGATTTTGCCTATAAAGCAAAAACAGAAAATACCCGCGTATCCTACCCTATCGATTTTATCGAAAATGCACTTCAGAAATCAGTAGGTGGAGAACCGAAAAATATATTCTTTTTAACCTACGATGCTTTTGGCGTATTGCCTCCCATCTCTCGATTGAGCGTAGGACAAGCGATGTATTTCTTTTTGAGTGGATTTACTTCAAAAGTAGCAGGTACAGAGGCAGGTGTTACAGAGCCACAAACGACTTTCTCTACTTGTTTTGGAGCACCTTTCTTGCCATTGCACCCTACGAAATATGCAGCGCTTTTGGGCGAAAAATTAACAAAAAACCCAGATATCAAAGTTTGGCTATTGAATACAGGATATACAGGCGGACCATATGGTGTAGGCAAGCGAATGAGTTTGCTACATACTCGTGCACTGATCACAGCAGCGCTTACAGGCAAAATGGATACTATTGAATATGTAACACATCCTGTCTTTGGTGTGTCAATACCTTCCTCTTGCGAAGGTGTACCTTCTGAGGTGCTCGACCCACGCAAAACATGGAGTGATGCCGCTAATTATGATGCTAAATCAAATGAGCTGGCCGCTGCCTTTAATCTAAACTTCGCAAAATATGCAGATGCAGCTAGTGATGAAATTAAAGCTGCTGCACCAAAAGTGATGCAGGGAGCGTAATGGCGTTTTTAAGCTAATTTTTTGAATGGGTGTATTGACATCAATACGCCCATTTTATATACATACTGCCCCACGTAAACCCTCCACCAAAGGCAGCTAAAATTAAGTTGTCACCTTTTTTAAGTTTGCTTTCCCACTCCCAGAGACAAAGTGGTAGCGTACCATTGGTTGTGTTGCCATATTTTTGTATGTTAATCATCACTCGCTCTTCGGCCACACCTGTGCGCTCGCGAGTTGCATCTATGATGCGCTTGTTGGCCTGATGAGGCACCAGCCAATCCACATCATCGGCAGTGAGATTATATTTTTCCATTAATTCGGCTGCTACTTCAGCCATATTCACTACAGCATTAGAAAACACTTTTTTACCTTCCTGATATACATAGTGCAATCGTTTGTCGATGGTTTCTTGTGAGGCAGGCATTCTTGAACCACCTGCTTTTTGATGTAGATATTGCCAACCATTTCCATCCGTTTTTAAAATGGCATCAATCACACCACAATCATCTGTAGAGGGCTCGAGCAGTACCGCTCCCGCTCCATCCCCAAAAAGCACACAAGTATTACGATCCGTGTAGTCCATGATACTCGACATTTTGTCTGCGCCTACTACTATTACCTTTTTATAAGCTCCACTGGCTATCATTTTTGAACCCGTTTGGAGCCCATACAAAAAACCACTACAAGCAGCATTGAGATCAAAGCTAAATGCATTAGTAGCACCAACCTCATCCGAAATTATATTGGCCGTGGCCGGAAACTGCATATCCGGAGTCACTGTAGCACATATCAACAAGTCGATTGTTTTTGGATCAGCTTTTGTTTTTTGAAGCAATTCATTTACCGCTCTTACACCCATATAAGAAGTACCCGCTTTTGGCACTTTCAAAATTCTTCGTTCACTGATACCCGTACGTGTAGTGATCCATTCGTCTGTGGTATCCACCATAGTAGAAAGAATCTTATTGGTTAGGACGAAATCCGGAACATATCCACCTACGCCACTTATTTTTGCGATTGTCATAATTTAAAACTACCTAATTTTAGCCTTAAGGCAACTTTTGCTAACATTATTTTTGACCTATCAACTCCTCCCAATATTCTGCAGCCCTGCGAGTATGGGGTATAACAATAGATCCGCCTACTAAGTTTGCGATAGCAAATACTTCGTAAATCTCCTCTGTACTCAATCCAGCTTCATTCGACTTACCCAAATGATATTTTATGCAATCATCACAACGCAATACCATGGAAGCTACAAGACCGAGCATTTCCTTGGTACGAGAAGAGATTGCCCCTTCTGCATAAGCTTGATTATCTAGACTCCAAAAACGTTTGAGTGTTAGATTGTCCTTCGCTAAAATGACTTCGTTCATCTTTGCACGATAGTCGTTGAATGCTTTTACTTGATCAGACATAGGGTGTATAGTTATATTTATAAATAAAATTTGAGAAAGAACTTAAATTACTTTCCGATACAAATTGTTAAGCTAAAATGTAAAGCCCTATTAATAAAGGGTTTCAGAGGTTGCATATTTATTTGGGCAACAACTGGGCAACAAAACCCACTAAAACAAGTGCAAGTACAGCACAAAGAAAAGAAAATATTTAGTTTAGTGTAGAGAGTGTTTGTCCTTATCATAAGCAAAAGGCGAAGATAAGTTTTTACACTATCTTAATTGACTAACAACTGCTTCCAATTGTAAGCCCATATACTGGCAGAACTCTTCAACGGTAACAACTTGGTGTTGCTGCTTGTTGAAGTACTCTTTAATCCTCTTAATAAGGTATCTACCATATCTGTCGCTTTTGCCTGTGATTATCTGAATGTCTTTCGGATAAATACACAGTCTATTCATTTTTAAATTACTCTTTTCATACTCTATCCATACATCAGGTATAAAGTAAACATTGCAAAGATAATATGTTTTTGTGAGTGGTAAAAGTGTGTTTGTTGGAATAATGTGGCAATAACGGAAATGTCGGAAGTGGTTATTTGTAGAGCCTTAAAAAGCATTATAGTTTTGTATCGTGATGAAGAAAATAATTGTATCGGTTTTGTTTTTAATGGCTTTTACAGCCGCTTTTTCGCAAGAAGAAGCAAGGGTGATGAAAGTTAAGGATGGCGATACATACGTTCTTAAAACGATTGCAAAGGAGCATACAATAAGGTTATTAAATGTTGATGCTCCCGAACTAAATCAACACTGGGGTTTTAACTCTTGGCTCAATGTAAAAGCCTTGATACTTGGTAAGGTGGTAAAGTTTGAAGTATTGAAAACTGATGTGTACGGTAGAGAATTGGCAATGGTATATGTGGATGGGCAAAGACTGGATGAAATACTTATTGCAAATGGTTGGGCTTGGCACTACATCAATTTTGATACTGATGCAAGGCTTGAAGATTTGATGCGGAAAGCATCAAGCGAAAGAAAAGGACTTTGGGAATGTGGGGCTGAAAAAGTTTGTCCGCCCTGGCTATTCAGAAAGTATAATGCAAGAAACAGATACAGGTTTTGTAAAGGCTGTATCGCAACAAAAAAGTAATTACTAACAATTTAAATAAATAACAAAATGGCAAGATTAAAAGGCTTACTAAAAATAGAAGGTACATTGGATAACCTTACCTTCTACAAAACACAGGATGGACATCTTGTGAAAACAAAAAGTGGTGTATCTGGTGACAGAATAGCCAATGATCCTAACTTTCAGCGTACCCGTGAAAACGGTAGCGAATTTGGAAGCTCTGCAAGTGCTGGAAAATTACTCCGCAATGCTGTTCGTAATTTGATGATGAACGCAAGTGACAACCGTGTTACCAGTCGTTTAACGCAAATAATGACACAGATTAAAAACTACGATGCCACTTCTCCAAGAGGTGAAAGAAATGTAGGTGTCGGAATTGCGGACCCGATGGCAAAAGCCTTGTTGAAAGGTTTTGATTTCAATGATAGTGCAACTTTGGGTAGTGTAATATTTGCACCTTTCACTGTAAACACTGGTACTGGTGATATTGCTTTCCCTGCATTCACTCCTATCAATGATATTTACTACCCTACTGGAGCAACCCACGTTAGTTTTAAATCTGCGTTTGCTGATGTGGATTTTGTAAATGAAGTGAGTGCAATTGAATACAGCCCAGTGCAAAATTTGGCAATTGATGGCACTAACACACCATTCAATTTAATTCCTGCTGCTGTTCCAGCCGGTGCAGGTACAAAACTTTATTTCTTGACGATTGAATTTTTCCAAGAAGTAAACGGTATTCAATACTCGTTAAAAAATGGTGCTTACAACGTGTTAAACATTGTTGAAATAGCCTAATAGCTTTCTTTCTTATCGGTTAAATAGAAGCCCTGCCCTTGTGGTGGGGCTTCTTGTTTTAAAGCAATAGCAAAGCCCTAAAAGGGCAATGCTGAAAGCTCACGAACACCTGATGGATAACACCAAACGAAACAACCACAAGGAAGCTGATAAACCTTGATGCCAAAAACTGGCTGATGGGCTAACCGAGACCTGCGGATGTAACGCTGATAAGCAAAAGGTGAAAGCTGCAAGTGCTGATGGAGAACCTGCGGAGTAAAAGGACAAATGCCTAACTGGCTGCCTGCTGAAATACGTGGATGATTTTGCATAATGAAATAATTTATATGCTTCTCACAGCAAGGGGGATAAAAAAACCAAAAGGAAACGGAATAAATGATAGCCTTGTGCGGTGGGTCTGTGTTTATGCCGTAGTCTTTTGGTTTTTTTAGTGTTGGCTTTGTGCGTCTGCCCCCCTTGCTATTTTTGCATATAAATTTTTTATGGTGCAAAAGCATTTCCCCAGGTTATGGCAGCCAATACGGCTACCTTTTAAAGTGCCTGTACATCATTGCTTTTTTTACATCGGCTAAGAGTGCCAATGTTTCGTACATCTGTTTTTCTTTTCGTTCTATCAGCTTTACTTTATGTACATCCTGCACAAAGGCGTATTTATCTTTGCTGACTGCTTCGGCTTGTGCCTTAATGGTGCTTTTAAAATCACTGATGCGAATAAACGGAATAACTGAACCAGTAAGGAATTGATGAAAATGCTTTGCCTTCCACAAGCCGAAAGAAAGGGTTTTGTAAAAATCCATATCATCTGAATTTTTGCAGGAAATTACAAAGCAATTGGGGCAAGGTTTTTCAAGTGGTTTACCACTATTTAAACCTTTGCATAAAATGTAAACATCAAAATCGCTTGCTTGATTTTTTGGATTGAATGTGTGAATTTTTGGACTGTGCATAATACTTGCTTTAAAGTTTGTATCTGCTTTTGCCCTTGCCTGTGCTGTGCTTCGCTTACGCTCCGCAACACATATATAATTTGACAAAGAAAAAAAACAGAAAAAAAAAGAAAGCATACTGATAGGTGGCGTGGCTAAAAAACCAAAAGGAAACGGAATAAGTCCCGAAGGGTGAAAGGCAAATACCAATAAAAAATAAAAGATTATTTGCCTTTCATTATGCCGTAGTCTTTTGGTTTTTTTATCAGCGTGGGCTTGTGTGAGCCACCTAATTTTGCTGCACTTTTTATTTTTATTTTTTT
>CALAYL010000053.1 GCA_937894725.1 uncultured Bacteroidota bacterium | reverse complement strand
CAATCTGAAAAAGATTACATCTTTTGAAATGGCAAATCAAAAAATGTATGATGCCGAAGGCATCATACATTTTTTTGATAATAATGAAGAATTGGAAATGCTTAAAGAAGTTCTTTCAATTACTAATAATGTTCTTGAAGAACCTGATAGAGCGGAATATGGCGACTTTCAAACTAATTCTGATTTAGCGAATAAAGTAACATTACACTTAGCTTCCAAAAACATTTCCCCCGAAGTTGTAATTGAGCCGACTTGTGGAAAAGGAAATTTTATTATTGCTTCTCTACGAAACTTCAAGGAAATTAAAAATGTTTTCGGTGTTGAAATTTATAAACCTTACGTCTGGGAAACTAAATTCAACATTGTTGATTTTTTTCTTTCTAATCCAAATTCAAACAAACCAGAAATTTCAATAGTTCATTGCAACGTTTTTGATTTCGATTTTAAAACTATTGCAAAGGAGCATTCTACGAATAATATTTTGATAATTGGCAATCCACCTTGGGTAACCAATTCAAAATTGGGTAGTTTAAATTCAGCCAATCTTCCTAAAAAAACGAATTTTAAAAACCATAGCGGTTTAGATGCTATGACAGGTAAAGGCAATTTTGACATTGCTGAATTTATTACATTGACTATGATTGAAACCTTTCAAAATATAAAAGGGAATTTATTGTTATTGGTAAAAAATTCTGTTATCAAAAACATTGTCTTCGACCAAAACAAAAATCGTTACAAGATTTCAGAAATTGAAAAACATTGTATTGATAGCAAAAAGGAGTTTAATGTTTCAGTAGAAGCGGCTTTGTTTTATTGCAAACTAAATTCACTACCGACATTTGAATGCACAGTATTTGATTTTTACAACAATCTAAAATCTCAACTTAAATTCGGTTGGCTTAACGATAAATTTGTTTCAAACATTGACACTTACATTCACACGAAAGAAATTGACGGAGAATGTCCTTTTGTTTGGCGACAAGGTTTAAAACACGATTGTTCAACCGTAATGGAATTAGACAAAGTAAACGGACACTATGTAAACGGACTGAACGAAGAAGTGAAATTGGAAGACGGTTTAGTTTATGGTATTCTCAAAAGTTCTGACCTAAAAAACACAGTAATCAATCAAACACGAAAGTTTACGATTGTTACGCAAAAGAAAGTTGGACAAGAAACAAAGTATATTAAAACTGAATATCCTAAAACATACCAATACCTGACAGAGCATCAAGCAAATTTCGATGCAAGAAAATCAAGTATCTACAACAACAAACCCTTGTTTTCAATATTTGGTATTGGTGATTATTCCTTCAAACCGTTCAAAGTTGCCATATCAGGACTTTACAAGACCTTTCATTTTACACTTATTCTGCCTCAGGACAACAAACCTGTAATGCTTGACGACACTTGTTATTTAATAGGTTTTGACAAAATAGAATTTGCGGTTTATGCTTTAATTCTTTTAAACTCCGACACAACAGTTCAGTTTTTACAATCAGTAACTTTCCCGGACGCTAAAAGGACTTTTACAAAGGACGTTTTAATGAGAATTGACCTTTTAGAATTAGCAAAACAAATGAACAAGACGCAACTGCAATCAGCACTTGAAATGCTGAACAAAAAGTATAAACTCAATTTGACACTTGACTTGTGGGACAGTTTTATTAACGAGATGACACCCGTAAACAATGGACAAATCGCAATGTTTGCATAGACCGAATATGTATAATTCCTAATCAATAAAAAAGGAAGTGCTTTTATTTTATTCCCATAACTTTGTTCAAAAAGTCCTTATGCCTATCGTATTTCACAAAGCAGATGTTGCAATTCGCATACCGAAAGCCAAAGCTATCAAGACTTTTTTAGCTAAGCAGTTTCAAATCGAAACTGAAAAAGAGCTTTCACTCTCTTGTGTGTTTTGTTCGGATGAGTTTTTGCTCGACATCAATAAGCGATATCTAAACCACGACTATTATACGGATATTATCACCTTTCCGCTCGATGAAACGGATAAAAAAACTTCAGCAGAGCTCTACATTAGTATAGATAGAGTAAAAGATAACGCACAAACATTAGACGTGACATTTGTACAAGAGCTACACCGGGTTGTTTTTCATGGTGTACTGCACCTCTGCGGCTATGGAGATAAATCAAAAAAAGAGGAAACGATCATGCGCCAAAAAGAAGAGGAGTGGCTCGATTTATTTGCTAAATTGGCATAAAGATTTATTTGACTATTATATGAAAAGAATACTATTTGTTTTGGTTGTTCCTATGCTGTTTCTCTCCTTGAGTTATCAAGAAATGAGCGAAATGGCAACACTCATGCGCAAAATGCTGACCTTTTTGAAAGTAGAAAAAGAAAAAATAGCGCTGAACGAAGCTGCTCAAACCTACCCTACGGAGTTTTTGGCTATCAAATCAGCAAAAATTACAGAAGGCAAAGAACTGAGCGAAAACCATAAAATGATGCTCGACAGTTTTTTTATATCGCTTGATCAGTATTATCAACCTGTCGCTACAATCGACCGAAAAATCGTTTACAACAGTATGATAAACAAATGCTTGACCTGTCATGAGCAAGAATGTCCAGGTCCAATACCCGCTATAAAAAAACAGAAAGCACCCTAGGGGCTTGATTTCTTTTTTGCAGGAGTTTTGAAAATGTGGAAAACTTCCTATCTTCGCACTCCATTTTTTAACCAAAAAAGCAGATAAACATGCTAAATCAGTATGAAACTACGTTCATCCTGACTCCAGTGTTATCAGACGATGACGCCAAACAGACAGTCAACGCTTACGTTGACTTGATGAAGTCCCATGGAGCAGAAGTAATCCACCAAGATCATTGGGGATTAAAAAACTTGAGATACCCAATCAAGAAAAAAACAACGGGCATCTACCACCACATCGAGTTTGCAGCGCCTACCAAGGTGATTGACCTACTCGAAATAGCCTACCGCAGAGATGAGAGCGTATTGCGCTATCTCACGGTGCGTCTAGACAAATTCGCTGTTAAATACAACGAAGACAAACGCGCAGGTAAAGTAGGTGCTGGTAAGAAAAAAGTTGCTAACCCTAAAAAAGCAGACAATGAGTAAGAATAATGACCAAATAAAATACTTGACGGCCACTAAGTTGGGTCGTGAAGACAAAAAATATTGCCGTTTCAAAAAATACGGTATCCGATACATCGATTACAAAGATCCTGACTACTTATTGACTTTTGTAAACGAACAAGGAAAAATATTGCCACGTAGATTGACGGGCAACTCATTGAAATATCAAAGACGACTGGCTCAAGCTATCAAACGAGCACGCCACTTGTCATTATTGCCGTTTGTGACAGATTTGTTGAAATAAAAAAAACACAATCATGGAAGTAATCTTATTGAAAGAAGTAGAAAAGCTGGGTTATGCTGATGATGTAGTAAACGTGAAAAACGGCTACGCACTCAACTACTTAGTACCACAAGGACTCGCGGTAGTAAACAGCGGTACCAACCAAAAGCTACTCGCAGAGCGAAACAAAGTAAAAGATAAAAAAGAAGCTGTACTTTTAGCTAAAATAGATGAAATCAAATCGCGTCTTGCTGGTTTGAAACTCACTATCGGTGCTAAAGCAGGTACTACAGGTAAGATATTTGGAAGCGTAACAGGCTACCACATTGCAGAAGCTATCAAGGCAGAAGCAAGTGTAGAAGTAGATCGCAGAAAAGTAACTATCGTAGAAGGCGAAGTGAAAACGGTAGGAGACTACACGGCAGACATCGCTATTGGTAAAGAACACAAAGTTACCGTGGCCTTTACAGTAGTAGCTGAATAAGCAACATATCTTTTAGAAAATACAAAAGGAGGCTTCGGTCTCCTTTTTTTTGTAAAATGAAGAAGCTACCTCCAAAGAAGTAGCCCCAATTAAAAACCAACACTAACACCTATATTACCTAAACACTAATCTGAAGAAAGTGTTTATTTTCGAGATGATTTTTTTAAAATAGCAACATGCCCACCCACACCTCCATACAGCTAGCCAAAACCCAACTCGAAGCGGGCGGTATAGTTGCGATACCTACAGAGACAGTGTATGGCCTAGCAGCTAACGCACTCGACCCAGTGGCTGTAGCCAAGATTTTCGAAGCGAAAAATCGTCCTTTTTTTGACCCCTTAATAGTGCACGTAAGCACCATAGCCGATATACAGAAATGGACATTAACCATACATCCAAAACTGCAACTACTACTCGAAGCTTTTAGTCCAGGGCCTTTGACGGTGCTACTTCCCAAAAATGCCAATATACCCGATATAGTAACCGCTGGGCTTGATACTGTAGGCATTCGAATACCAAATCATCTACTCACCCTTGAGCTTTTGACATCGCTCGATTTTCCACTTTGTGCTCCTAGTGCCAATCCATTTGGATACGTGAGTCCCACCTCTGCACAGCATGTAGCCGACCAACTCGGTGATAAAATAGACAGCATACTTGATGGCGGGGCTTGTGTAGTAGGTCTTGAATCCACGATCGTGGGTATCGAAAACGAAAACGTAACCGTTTATCGACTGGGTGGCTTATCAATAGAGGCGATTGAGAAAATAGTAGGCAAAGTGGTCATAAAACCTACTCAGAACAGCAATCCACTAGCGCCTGGTATGCTCGATGCGCACTATGCTCCACGAAAATCACTTTTAGTAGGCGATATAACTCGTTTAGCGGAGCTACATTCCCGCGAAAAACTAGGTTTGATTTCATTTGAAAAGGACTATAAAAATGTATCTTTTTTAGCAAAAAAAGTGTTGTCACCCGAAGGTTCGCTGGCTATGGCGGCTAGTCGATTGTTTGAGGCTATGCGGGCATTAGATCAATCTGATGTGTCGATGATTTTGGCCGAAACGTTTCCTGACGAGGGACTAGGTCGAGCTATAAACGACAGGCTAAAACGAGCCAGTATAAAGTAAAATTTGTATCCTTAATTATAAACTAAAAAAACATGAAAAACATCAGCGTAAAAGAGCTTAAGAAATTGATAGACGAAAAAAAAGACTTTCAACTTATCGATGTGCGAGAGCCATTTGAATTTGAGATAGCAAACATGGGCGGAGAGCTTATCCCCATGGCTACTATACCTCAAAAACTAGCAGCAATCGCTAAAGATAAGATGGTCATCATCCATTGCAAATCGGGCGGTAGGAGCGGGCGAATTATTGAATATTTAGAAGATAACCACGACTTTGACAATCTCTACAATCTTGCTGGTGGTATTACCGCTTGGGCAAATGAGATAGATACAACAGTAGCCAAATATTAGTCGGGCTACTTTCTGACATACCTCAAAAACAACATCAGCAACAAAAGTGGTGCTCCTATACCGCTTAAAACATAGGCAATTGGGCGCATTTGTAAGTAGTAAGCCCCCAGTCCCCAAATGAGGAGCATGAGCGCAAGTATGATACCGCCTTCTATTTTGCTATATGGATATTGCATATTCGGTTTTTTTAAAAATAATACGAATCTGAGGTTGATACAACTAAAGTACATGATTTTGTGTCTATACTTTGTATCTTTAACGCCTCTATGACAAAAGTAAAATTTCTTTTTCTTTTTTGTGCCATGGCATTTTATGCCAATGCTACCCACATTATTGGTGGGTATATGTCGTATCGATATATTTCTGGCCTGCAATATCAAATGACACTCACGGTTTATCGCGATTGTACAAGTGGGACAGATTTTGACGGCACACCTTCTTCTACGATCCCTTCGGCTGCGGTGGGTCTATTTGAAGTGAACCCAAATGGAACCTACACCTTAGTAAACAATTTTTCGTTGGTTAATCCCGTGATTACTTCACTTGCCAATACATCTCCCAATCCATGTCTAGTAGTGCCTCCGAACGTATGTGTAGAGCAGGGTCGCTACGTGTTTACATTTAATGTACCGGACAACACAAAATCTTATATACTGGTTTATGAGCGCTGCTGTAGAAACAATAGCATTACCAACTTAAACAATCCAGGTGGACAAGGTGCTGTGTATTCTGCCATTATACCGCCTACTGCTACCTACGGTAATAGCAATCCGACTTTCAACAATTTTCCTCCCATATTCATTTGCCAAGGTGCCCCATTAGTTTTTGACCATTCTGCATCAGATATCAATGGCGACTCGCTAGTGTACGGTCTATGCGAGCCTCAGGATGGAGCTAACCAAAATAATCCAGCACCAAGCCCACCAAATTCTCCTCCTTACTCTACTACATCGTGGGCAGCTCCATATAGTGCAAATGATCCTCTAGGCGGAGTGCCTCTGACCATTGACCCTACTACAGGTCTACTCACTGGTACACCCAACAATACCGGTCAATATGTAGTGGGCATATGCGTGTCAGAATATCGAAACGGGGTTTTGATAGGCACTTACCTGCGCGATTTTCAGTTCAATGTGTCGAGGTGCAATATTCCTGATGCTAATATCCCCTTTCAACCAGGAACATTTGACCCTTTGAAGGGAATCGGTGTATATGAAAACATCTGTTCTTCGAAAAGTATTGATTTCTCAAGAGGTACTAGCTACTCACCTGCCCCAGGTACTTCTACCCCTCTCTCCTATGCATGGGACTTTGGTGTGCCAAGTATCACTACAGATACCTCCACACAGCGATTTCCTATTTATACCTACCCAGATACTGGTACGTATATCGTCAAGGTAGTCGTATCGCAAACGGTGAATGGTGTGGGCTGTGCTGACACTGCAAAAGCAATTGTGAAAATTTATCCAACACTTAAAGCAAACTTTACTTTTTCACCTACAGCTTGCCAAGATACAGCGGTGATGTTTATGGATTCTACCATTTCTACAGCCTCTCCTTTAGCTACATGGTCATGGAGTTTTGGTGATGGCACTTCTTCTTCACTCCAAAATCCTGTAAAAAAATACAATACCGCAGGAACTTTTCGTGTAAAACTCACTGTGACCAACCGTGTAGGATGCGTAGATACTATTTCAAAAATTATCACCGTAAATCCGCAACCCATTGCCGACTTTACCTACAACACTCCCTGTGAAAATGAAGTAGTAAATTTTACCTCAACAGGTAGTGCAAATGTGACCAATTATTATTGGACATTGGCAGCTGGACAAACGAGCACACTCCAAGACCCTAGCTATACTTACAACAGCGGTGGTTCGAAAACTGTGTCGCTAATTACGGTTACAAACTTAGGCTGTAGAGATACCGCCACTAAAACGGTGACTATTTTACCTAAGCCTACGGTAAGTATTACACCAAATACGACTATTTGTGCAGGAACATCTATTCAACTAATAGCTGCTGGTGGTGTACAATATAGCTGGCGAAACGACTCTACCTTGAGTAGCACTACGGTAGCAAATCCTACCGCTACCCCTACCCAAAATACGACCTATGTGGTTACCGTAACGGGGGCTAACAATTGCTTTAGAGCAGACTCTGTTCGTATTTCACTCCAAACACCTCCTCCTGTAGATGCTGGCAAAGACACCTCAGTATGTTTCAATATCGGCAGTTTTAGAGATAGTGTAAAACTACAAGCCAGCGGTGCTGTAAGCTATGTATGGACACCCACTATAGGTGTTTCTAATCCAAACATTGCGAATCCTACTGTGAGACCATTGGTCAATACAACCTACTATGTAACGGGTACAGATGTGAACGGCTGTTTTGCTACTGATTCGGTACGTGTTTATTTTCTCGATCCATCACTCAATCTGATAGTCGAAGATGTACAGCCCATTTGTATTCGCGATACTATCTCGCTTACGATTTTGGAACAAGGGGCGGGTAGTTATGGCTGGTCGCCACCTACTGGATTGAGCAATGCAGCTTCAAATACACCTCGGTTTTTTCCAAGCGCTACGACTACCTATATTTTTACTGTACAAAACTATTGCTATCTAAAGCGTGATACAGTGACTGTGAAGGTAAATCCACTACCTTTAGTAACTACACAAAAGCTCGATTCTGTATGTATTGGCGACAGTGTTTTGCTACGTGCGAGTGGTGCAAGCGTATATGCTTGGAATGCAAGCACCACATTGAGCGATACGAGTATCGCTAATCCATTCGCTTATCCAAGTGTGGTTTCTGTATATACTGTATTTGGGACTGACACAAACGGTTGTAAAAATAAAGATTCCGTACGAGTATTAGTTTTCCTTCCGCCTCTGACGGATGTGTTACCCGATACCGCTTTTGTTTGCCAAGGAGACCCCGTGACACTCCAAGCCATAGGAGGTGTGCGCTTTTTATGGAACACTGATCCAAGTTTATCGAGCACTACCATTTCAAACCCGGTTGCTACTCCACTGGATACCACTACTTATTTTGTAAAAATCACGAATATCCATAACTGCTCTACCCATGACACCATTACGATAAACGTTCAGCATCCTGTAATCGCAGTGACTCAGTCTCCTTATGATTTTTGTACAGGAAAATTTGTACAACTCAATGCCAGTGGTGGTTTTTATTACCAATGGACACCTCCCTTATCACTCAGCAACCCGAACATAGCAAACCCTATCGCTTCGCCAAGCAATAGCGTGGTGTACGTTGTAAAGGTATCAAACGATTGCTTTAGCGATACCGCGACTGTGGTGCTTACTATCCGACCGTTGCCGATTATCGATGCTGGTATGGATACGCTGATATACCGAAATACCGAAGCTACCCTACAAGGAGTGAGCAATGTATCGAACAATTATTGGGCGCCTGGCTTGTATATCAAAAACCCATTAGATCTCAACTCTACCGCTAGCCCGCTCAAAACGAGCAAGTATTACCTTTATGCTATATCCGACTATGGCTGTGTGAGTGTAGATAGTGTATTGATTACGGTGGAACCCAAGACACAAGTTTTTATTCCTACTGCTTTTTCGCCAAATAACGATGGTGAAAATGATATTTTTAGAATCGTACCGCCTACGCTCAATATCGCACAGTTAGACGAGTTTGCTGTATTTAATCGTTGGGGACAAAAAGTATTTAGCACACATGATATCACCGAAGGCTGGAATGGCACTTTCAATAACCGCCCACAAGATGTAGGCGTATATATCTGGTATGTAAAAGCGACTACCTACGATGGTGAACCTGTTTTCAAAAAAGGCAATGTCACCTTGGTTAAATAACTGCTGTTTTTAAGTTCATTTTTGATGATTCAGTAAAGGCATTTTTTCGATTACATTTTTGTAGTGTATTGAAACGAGCACTTAAATTTTTTCTGTTAAAATTCTTTAATCAGATAGAATTTTATACATTCGGCAAACCAAATTCTAAAACCAAACCTTTGCACTATGAAACATTGGATACTTACACTTATTGTATTTATTTTTTCAACACAACTTTTTGCACAAAATAGAAATATAACTGGTAGGGTATTAGATCCAGATACCAAAGAGGCACTTATCGGAGCGTCTGTAGTGGTAAAAGAAACCACCATCGGTACAGCTACAGATATTAACGGAAATTTTAGCTTGTCCATTCCTTCAAATGCGAAAGTGTTGGTGTTTTCATATGTTGGTTATGATTCAAAAGAAGTGCCCGTATCTGCTGCTACATCCTACGTAGTAAACTTAAACGCATCATCTGTATTGACGAAAGATGTAACAGTAACCTCGACCAGAGTTTCTGAAACGATAAAGCAAGCCTCTGTACAAATTGAAAAAATGGGCGTTAGAGAAATTAAAAACTCTGCCTCGGGCGACTTCTATCAAGGGATAGGAAATTTTAAAGGAATAGATGTAGTATCATCTTCGTTTGCATTCAAAACGATTAACCTTCGAGGGTTTGGTGGCACTTCAGCAGTCCGTTCACTTCAAATCATTGATGGGGTGGACAATGCCGCACCGGGATTAAATTTTCCAGTGGGAAATCTAGTTGGTATCAATGACCTGGATCTTCAGAGCGTAGAGGTGATAAGTGGTGCGGCATCTGGTTTGTATGGTGCTAGTGCATTACAGGGGGTAATCAATATGAAATCTAAAGACCCTTATGATGTACAGGGGTTTTCGGCCATGATCAAAGGAGGTGCGACTACCCGTGTAGCACCTTATTTTGAAGGTCAATTTAGATATGCCCAAGCATTCGGTAAAAACAAAAAATGGGCATTTAAAGTGACAGGTTCATACATGCAAACCAAAGATTGGATAGCAGATGATGACTCACTCAATCGCTATGGCGATATTGAAACCAAGCAAAATGTATCGGAAATACTTCGTAAAAAAGCGCTTTCAGATGTGTCGCCTACCTTTTCGCAAGAAGATAAAGACAAATTGATACGACTCAACAACTGGCTAGACTTTAATCCTGTAGCTAATCCTAATGTACTTGATATCAAAGCGCCAGGCTATATGGAGAGTAAGCTTACTGATTATAATACATACAGTTTAAAATTAGGAGGAGAATTACACTATAAAATCACCAACGATATCTCTATCATGTACATGGGCAAATTTGGTATGGGATCTACCGTATATCAAGGGGTAAACCGATATCAAATTAAGGATATTACTTTCCAGCAGCATAAGCTCGAATTGAAAGGTAAAAACTTTTTCTTGAGAGGTTATGGCGTAATAGAAAATGCGGGTAACTCGTACGATATCGTATTTACGGGTATCAATATTTCTAAAGCATCAGTGACAGACTATATCACGAATTTCAATACCTCCTATTTTGACTCACTTCGTATATATACAAATGATTTTGATGCAGATAATGAAGCAAAAAAATGGATGGTGGACTCTGCTAAAAAAGCAGCAATTCTCTATGCTGATAAAACAGGTTGGGTTCAGCCAGGCTCAGCAAAGTTTGACTCTTTAAAAAATGTGATTACTAAAGATGGAAGACTATCTGGTCTAGGGTCTAAATTTATCGATAGATCGATGCTATTTCATGTAGAGGGGCAGTATAATTTCGACATCTTGAAAAAAGCGCCTGTAAAATGGGATGCGGTAGTGGGCGGTTCGTATAGAATCTATATGCCAAATTCTGCGGGTACTATCTTTTCGGATACACTAGTGAGTCCGAACGATACAATAGGCGATGGCTCCCCAAATCCGAATGGACAATTTGTAAAAATTAGAAATGAAGAATTTGCATTTTATCTCCAAAGTCAGTGGAAATTTTTTAATGACCACTTGAGAATAATAGGTACCGTACGTATGGATAAAAACAGCAACTTCAAGGCCAGAGTATCGCCAAGAATAGCTGCGGTAGTAAACTTTGGCGATCATAATTTTAGATTAGGATATGCTACTGCATTTAGAAACCCTACACTTCAAAATCAATACATAAACCTAAATCTGGGACCAATCACACTCGTAGGTAACCTCAACGGAAACGATAATCTCTACACCCTAGAGTCGCTAAAAGATTTTAATAACTATTATGATACTGCTACGCTGCCTTCAGCAGAAAATGCCGTGAAATATTTACAAAAAACATCGGTAGATAAAATGCGTTTTGAGCGTGTAACTTCTATCGACTTTGGTTATAAGGGCGATTTTATAAACAGAAACTTATCTATCGACTTATCTGGATACTACAGCTGGTATAAAGACTTTTTAGGATTTACAAGAGTTGTGCAACCAAACATAGGAAGAGCTGGAGAACAATCTGGCGAAGACCAAATTTTGGGACAAAACTATACGGTACTCCAAGTGACGGCCAACTCTGCCAAAACAGTACCATCATGGGGAGCAATGATTGATGTGCGCTACTATGTAGGCAAAGGTATCAGACCGTATATAAACTATACTTACACCGACTTAAACGATAAAAACCTTACTACATCAGGCAATTTGGTGTTATCTGGATTTAACACACCTAAGCACAAAGTGAATGTAGGTATAGAAGGCTATAGAGTTTGGAAAGGATTGGGCTTTACGGCTAATTTCAAGTGGGTGAACTCATACAAGTGGGAAAATGCTTTCGCAGATGGTATAGTGCCATCTTTCCACACCCTCGACCTACAAGTAGCTTATGAATTCGATAAGCTTTACTCTGCGTTGAGAGTAGGTGGTTCAAACATTTACAACAATCGTCACATCGAAGCCGTAGGAGCTCCGAAGATTGGCGCATTGTACTATGTGTCATGGACATTTGATTACGGCAAATTTTTGAAATAAACACGAGATTCTTATCTAACGACTAACCCTCAAAACCAAGTGCTTATTTCTGAAAGCTCTCTTCGACTTAGCAGAGGGCTTTCTTTATGAATATGCTGAAAGTTATTACTTTCACAGTTCGATTTTTAAATGCTTCCATGCCCAACAGAATACAACTTTTACCCGACCATATTGCCAATCAAATAGCCGCTGGCGAAGTGATTCAGCGGCCTGCATCCTTGGTCAAAGAGTTGCTTGAAAACAGCATAGACGCTGGTGCAAATCATATACAACTCATCGTCAAAAACGCTGGTAAAACACTTGTCCAAATCATTGATAATGGTTCGGGAATGAGTGAAACAGATGCCCGAATGTGTTTTGAAAAACATGCCACCTCTAAGATTCGCTCGGCCGATGATTTGTTCAATATCCGCACCATGGGTTTTCGTGGAGAGGCATTAGCTTCTGTAGCTGCTATAGCGCAAGTAGAGATGAAAACTCGACTACATGATCAAACACTAGGTACGGCAATCGAAATCGAGGGTATGAAAGTGCTCCGCCAGGAACCTTGCCAGACACCTCCTGGCACAAGTATATCGGTCAAAAATTTGTTTTTTAATGTGCCAGCTCGTAGAAATTTTTTGAAAACAGAAAATGCAGAACTGCGGCATATTTTTGATGAATTTAATCGAGTAGCACTTGCCTATCCCAATGTGTCAATGGAGCTTTTTTCTAATGACAATAAAGTATTTCATTACAAAGCAGGCAATCTAAAACAACGGGTATGTGCGGTTTTTGATACAAAATATGAATCGAAGCTTGTGCCAGTATCTGAGCAACCAGAAGGCATGGGAGTGAGCGGATTTGTAGGTAAACCAGAATTAGCTAAAAAGACCAGAGGGGAACAATTTTTGTTTGTAAACAAACGGTTTATCAAATCAGCCTACATTCATCATGCAGTGATGAATGCTTTTGATCAGCTTTTGCCAAAGGAAAGTTTCCCTTTTTATGTACTCTTTATAGATGTAAATCCACAATGGATAGATGTAAATGTACATCCACAAAAATACGAGGTCAAGTTTGAAGATGAGCGTATGGTCTATACCTTCGTAAACCTAGCTGTAAAACACGCTTTGGGCGCCTATGCCGTGATGCCTAGCATTGACTTTAATCAAGAAGATGCTTTGAATAAAAATGGCACTTTTGAGCAAAGCCCCAACTGGCTTATACAGCAAGGCACTACTCCACTTAATCAGCCAAAAAGAATAGCCCACGACTTCAACGATACCTTTACGCAAAATCAGCAAAAACCAACGTCAAATTGGGAGACGCTTTTTGAAACAAAAGTATCAAGAGCCTGGATAGAAAATGAAAAGCAAAGCCCTGCTCAAGAACAACTTTTTGAAGAAATCATACATGAAGAAAGTCAAATCTTTCAACTTCAAAAACGATATGTACTAAGTCCGATTCGATCAGGATTTATATTGATAGATCAGCAAGCTGCTCATGAGCGAATCCTTTTTGAACAATATATAAAATCAATGGCGCACAATAGCAAAGCCTCACAGCGACAGCTATTTCCCGTAACAATTGAATATAGCGAAGCAGACACTGCTCTATTTGAAGAAATCATATCAGATATACAATCGCTCGGTTTTGATGTGCAACCTTTTGGACAAAACACATTTGTAGTGCATGCACTGCCAGCCGATTTGATTATACACAATGAAAAAAAACTTTTTGAAGAAATGATAGAAGAGTTTAAAAACAACCTATCTATTTCGAAGCTTTCAAAAAGAGAAAATCTTGCCAAATCACTGGCCGTAAGCACCTGCATAAAGCATGGACAATCGCTCAGCAAACAAGAAATGAAAGCACTTACCGATGAGCTTTTTGCATGTGAATTTCCTACAGTAGCACCCAATGGTCGCCATACCTATATCACGATTACTTTTGATGAACTAGCGAGTAGGTTTAAAAATCAATAAAGTATTTTCTACTCCCTACTACGTTACTTTACAGGCACATTATAAAATGTATTTCTTTTTTTTCAAAAAAGAATATTGTAACTTTCAAATACAAGTTATAAATCACGAAGACATTTTGAGATGGATAATCTTCGCTCATTTTGGAATGATGTGCCTGCATTGCGGATACTATTACCATTTGGATTGGGCGTTATTAGCGCTATTGCTTTACTTCACTTTGTCCATTCGCCTACCTATTTTATTGCTCAGTTTCATTGTATCATTGCAGGACTTGCTATGGCTATCGTTTCTTTTGCGTCTATTGTAATGTGGGGATATTTTCAAAAAAACACCTTACGTTATTATCGTTTTCGCTTTGTTTGGGGAGTTAGTTTTATGCTAGCTTTTTTTCTATTGGGAATGCTACGATTGTTTTTACACACCGCTATTTTTGATGATACACACTTTTTGCAAAGTGAGTTTAAAGAAGGTAGCTATATTGTGGAAATAACCCAACCACCCATTCGCAAGGCAAAGACGACTTTTTTGAAATGTGCCCTTATTCAAAATCACAAAAACAATCCAACCTCAGGTTATATACAAGTGATGCTACCCACAGATAGCTTGAGCGAAAATTTTCGATATGGCGATGTGGTTGCTTTTTCGGGAGCACCACAGCTACTCGATGAACCTAAAAATCCCTTTGAATTCGACTATGCGCAATTTCAGCATTTCAGAAATATTTATTATCGAATCTACCTATCTCAGGAGCAAATCAAATTGCTGAAAAGAGGTTCTGGAAATCGGCTTTTTTCAAATGTGTATGCGCTACGTGAATACTTCATAAAGATATTATATAGACACATCCCTACCCTCGATGAGCGAGCTGTGGCAGGCGCTATTTTGCTAGGATTTAGAGATGATATGAGCAGCGACATAGTGCAAGCCTATGCCAGTAGTGGCGCGCTTCATGTAATGAGTGTGAGCGGACTGCATGTAGGTATTATTTTCCTTGCATTACAATTTCTACTTGCATGGATGGATAAATACCCCAAGCTTCGCATCCCAAAAGCGTTGATATTAATTATGGGCATGATGTTGTATGCTATTCTTACAGGATTAGCACCATCGGTGATGCGAGCGGTAGTAATGTTTAGTTTTTTTGTAGTGGCCAAGGCTATCAAGCGCGATGCGAATATGTTCAATATTTTGGCGGTTTCCTGTTTGTGCCTATTGCTTTACAATCCATATCTCATCACCGAAGTAGGGTTCAAACTTTCTTATTTAGCGGTGTTAGGTATAGTCGTTTTGTACCCTATCATTCATAAACAGTGGGTAGTTAAAAATAAAATCTTATCTTTTATATGGTCCGTAACATCCGTATCTGTAGCGGCACAGTTAGCTACTTTTCCTATTGGTTTATACTACTTTCATCAATTTCCAGTATGGTTTATCATTTCCAATTTGATTGTAATTCCGATTAGCAATATTATTATTTACATCGGTATGGTATTATTTATCGTAGGTAAAATAGCCTGGGCAAGCAAGTGGGTAGGCTGGGTACTGTATTGGCTTATTTTTTATTTGAATAAAGTGATTTATTTTATCGAAAAATTGCCCGGTTCACTTATCGAGCGGATCCATATCAGCCAAACAGAAATGTATTTACTTTATATACTTATGGGTAGTTTAATCCTACTTTATTATCGTCCAAAATCTAAAAACCTACTACTCGCACTACTCGTGTTTTGTGGATTTGCTGCAGCTAGGGCAAATAGAATGATAGCCAATAAAAATCAATCGCTACTCGTAGTATATCACATTCCAAAACATTCCGCTGTTTGCCTTATAGATAATCAATCCGTAGTGATGGATATCGATAGTGCCACACTTGCCAATAAAAGTCAAATGCTCTTTCATATACTGCACCACTGGTGGGCATTGGGTATCGAAAAAGAGTGCAATATAAATAGTCTGAAAGACAGTACTCGATTTCAATCGCTGCCTTTTGGTTACTTCCACAAAGTGGGCACCAAGATAATTGTAAAAGTGAATGAGGTGTTTCTAAACCCATTGCCAAATGCTGATTTCACGGTAGATTTTTTGATTTTGTCTGGCAATAAAAAAGTAAATATTGCTGCCGTAGCATCCAGCTTCAAACCAAAGAAAATCATCTTTGACAGTGCAAATAAACCTTGGCGAGTAGCAGAATGGAAAACTGCTTGTGACTCCTTGGGGCTGAGTTATTATGATGTAGCAGATTATGCCTTTGTTCAAAACTTAGCTACAGAAAAAGTAATAACAACTGTGGAAAAAGAATAAAGACAAATGAGGATAAAACAAACGAGTTTTGGCGTATGCTACTCTCCTTGTTTGATAATATCATAAGTACGCTTACGCCTCCACCCGCCCCTATTACCAGCAAGCGGAAAGACAGCTATGAGATAGATGTAAACGGCATGTCAGTACCGGTGGTGATTTTATTTGAAGATAGATTTAACAATCGTGTATTGGTCAACGCTAAGGGAATAACGATTAAGATAAATAGTAAACAATCGAAAGACGAACAACGAAAAAACATAGACCATTTTATTCAATGGGCCAAAACAAAGCTGGGTGAAAAACCAGAACTACTCGACCATCTACCCCAACGAAAGTATGTGAATGGCGAGGTGCTAAAAATGGGCAAATACGATTTTTATCTCACCATTTTTACCCAAGATCAAAAGAAGAGCACCGCTCGAATCTATAATAATAAAATTGCTATTTTATTGGCCAAAGGGTTAACTGACGAGGCGCGTGAAAGTACGACTAGCTACTTGGTGGCAAAATGTTTGACTAAGTTTTTTTTACCAATCGTTCGTGATAGAATTCACGAACTCAACAATCGCTATTTTGGCAAACACATCAATGCAGTAAAACTGAAATACAACACCAGCAATTGGGGCAGCTGCTCAAGTCAAGGCAATATTAATATTTCGTTGAGGTTACTTTTTGCACCAGATGATGTAGTGGACTATGTATATATCCACGAACTTGCGCACCTTATCCATCCCAACCATTCCGATAGATTTTGGAATCTAGTAGAGCGCATCATGCCTAGCTATCGAGAGAAAGAAAAGTATTTGTCTGAACACAACTTTAAGTTTTATCTCTAATACAGTTTAGATAAGAGCAACTACCGCTAATTCAAAGTCCAAAATGGGTAAACACGCGCCAAATTGTGTATTTTAAATAATCTATTAATGCTGGTGACTTGTATAGATTTTCTTCTTTAAGCAACGGTTGATACTTTTTTAAAAGCTGAATGTAGCGCTCAAAATATGGCTTTAATAAAGCCTCTCTGCCTTGCATTATCGCTCGAATAGTGGTATGATTGAAATGAACAAAAATGACTGGATATATTGCATTTATGAAAACTTTTTCATCGCGTATCGTACGGAGCAATACGGCTTCATTCCACTCAGCTACATTGCAACCTTGATGACGAACGATATGCGCTTTAGCATCAACCACTGGAATTAAATCCAAATATTTTTGATCATCAAAAGTTCCTCTAAATGCGTTCTTTTCACATCGATACAAACAACATGAAGCCCACCAGTCAAGTGTTTCGATAGAAAGTTTACTTGCCCCTACAAAACCCGCATTGTACAATCCAACTCTGAAATTGGCTTCGAGCATGTTTTGCTGATGATACGGAGAATGTTCATAATGATGCGGTGTTAGGAGAAAAGTATGGTCCTTTAACAACTCAAATAAGAAGGAATAATCATCAAAAAAACATAGATCATTGTCGAGATAAATGACGGCATCCAATGTTTGTGAAAGCAATATTTTTTTCAAAAAAACAGGCTTCAAACTCCATCGGAGTTTGTCCGATTTTGATTTGTATTTTTCAATAATGTCATTGCCCAAGCCTGCTTCATTCACTGTATCTAGGGCATACAAACTTAGCTGTGCCTGTGGTCTGCTATCGGGCAATTTATCTATAAACAACGCATGGAGTGTGAATCTAGGATTCACCACCCGCAACGATTCACAAAGTGCAAAAACTTTGTAAGCATGGTCGTGAGTAGAGATAGTACAGAAATGCATGCTTTAAAAGTATTAAAAAACCCATAAGGTTTTAAAAACGTTGCGGGTTTGAGATGTTTTTATCATTCGATTCAGAGAGAGTATATTTTTAACTTTACCATAAAACCACTAGTAGCTTTTTTAAATACGACTAATTTATTCATCAAATCTTACAGTAACAGTTTACAGTAAACTATCTATCAAACCTAGCCCCTCGGCCGCATCAAGCCCTCTTGCGATACGCTTACCACTAACTTTCCTGAGCGAGTGAAAATATTGCCAGTAGCTAATCCACGAGCATGGGCGGATACAGGTGAAGTAATATCAAACAGCAACCAGTCATTCAAATCTGTTTCGTTGTGAAACCAAATGGCATGATCCAAACTCGCTACTTGGGTGTTCACGATATTCGCTTTCTCCGAATGTGGGCGCAGTGCTGTAGTCAGAATATTATAATCAGAAGCATATGCTATCAACTGCTGTATGGTCGGCCAGTATAGATTTTCGGGCAACTCCTTAAATCGAAACCAAATTTGATTGTGCGGATTTTTCTCAGCATTAGGGCTGATTCGAGGGAAACAAGACCGCATCTCTAAGGGGCGTTCTATACTTAAATACGCACTCAGCAAATTAGCCATGTCGGGATATTTCTCTTCATCTACTTCTATCCAATTGGTCAAAGTTTCTGGAGCAGGTACCTTAGGCATTTCGATTTGATGCACATAACCGTCTTCCCGTTTATGAAACGAAGCTGCCATCACAAAAATAGGCACATCGTTTTGTTTGGCGGTGATAAATCGGGTTGTAAAACTGCCCCCATCACGGATGTTCTGTACTTGAAACTCGATAGGAACGCTCAGATTTCCTGGCAAAATAAAATAGGCATGTAGGGAGTGGCAAAATCGCTCCATTGGCACGCTGCGAATAGCGGCATTTAAAGCTTGCGCTACCACCTGCCCTCCAAACACGTTTGGACTTCCCATAAAATTACTGATTCCTTGAAAGGTCGTTTCACTGAGTTGTTTCAAATCGAGAAGTTGAAGTAGGTCTTTTGTAGTTTGCATATATTCAAATTATAAAGTGGTCTTAGGTCATGGATTTGAGAGCAAAGATAGGATCTACTGTGGAATAGCCATTTGTTTTTTGAGAGGAAATGGATTGTGTTAGATTTTTTCCAGTGTCGAAAGTTTGACATGAGTAACAGCGAAGAAGGTTGATTGCGCAACAATTGGCAATATTGGTTATGTTTAACTATTATAAATTACACCCATGAAAAAACAGACACTCGCCTTGTATCTTCTTTTTATTTTGGCATTTGTAGAGTCTTATGCAGAGTTTACGGGCAATCGTGTGCTCATGTTTTATACCAAGCCATGGCTATTGCCGATGATTATGGTATATGTATATTTAGTGATAGACAGCCGATGGAATAGCGCATTGAAATATTTGTTGTTGGCGCTTTTCTTTTCATGGATTGGAGATGTTTCTTTGATGTTGACCCCCGAGCATCCTACCGACACCTCCCTAATGGGGTTACCCAAAAGCAAGTATTTCTTTTTGTTAGGGCTGAGTTCTTTTTTGATTAATCACTTGTTTTTGATAGCTATTTATAGAAAAGGGGTACGTGATCACAAATCCACCCTTTTTCAACTAAATAAATTTCTGTTGCTCCCTTTTTTAATCTATGGAATTATAATCGTGAGTGTGGTGGTGCCACCTATATACTACAATCCTGAGAAAAGTATGGCTGCATTGCCCGTAGTGCTTTATGCGACTATATTGTTGGGTATGGCTGCTTATGCTACGAATCGATTCGGTTTTGTAAACAACAAAAGTTTTTGGTGGGTATTTACAGGAGCTATTTTGTTTGTCTTTTCAGACTCCATTATTGCACTCAACTTCCTCGCATTTCCAGGTTTAGTTCCTAAGCCTGGATTTGTGATTATGGTCACTTATTTTGCGGCTGAATTTATGATTGCCAAAGGAATATTGCTCGAGTTTTTTGAAGAGAAAACATAGGTAAACACGCATCACTTGTGTTTGCCCCAGCTTTTATAAAGCTTATTTTACATCGTCTTCAAATCAATCACAAAACGATAATGTACATCGCCTTTTAGCATGCGCTCGTAGGCGTTGTTGATTTCACTGATGGGGATCACCTCCACATCCGACATGATATTGTGCTCTGCACAGTAGTCTAGCATTTCTTGCGTTTCTTTTATGCCCCCGATTAATGAACCCGCCACTCTTCTTCTTTTTACGATGAGATTAAACACTTGTACTTGGGGCGCTTCAGGAGGTACACCAAGCAAAATCATTGTCCCATCTAAACGAAGAAGGCCGAGGTATAAGTTCAAATCATGCTGAGCCGACACCGTATCAATAATAAAATCAAAATAGTTTTTTACAGAAGCCAATGCGTCTGCGTTTTTTGTTACTACAAATTTATGTGCACCAAGTGCTTTTGCATCTGCTTCTTTAGAAGGAGATGTGCTCAACACAGTCACTTCAGCGCCCATAGATGCGGCAAATTTTACGGCCATATGCCCTAACCCTCCTAAGCCTAATACCGCTACTCGGTGACCTTTACCTACTTTCCATTGGCGAAGCGGGGAATAGGTAGTGATGCCTGCACATAAAAGTGGAGCAACCCGTTCAATGGATAATTTTTCAGAAACATGCAGCACAAAATTTTCATCCGTTACAATGGTATCTGAATAGCCGCCATAAGTCAGTGTCTTTTTATCTAGTTCGTAACTATTGTAGGTGCCCACAGAACCGTTTTCGCAATACTGCTCAAAGTCTTGCTCACAGCTACTACAAGTGCGGCACGAGTCAACTAAACAACCCACTCCTGCCAAATCGCCTACTTTAAATTGAGATACCTGCGAACCAACTTCCGTCACTCGCCCTACTATTTCATGGCCAGGAACCATAGGGTATTTCGAGCCTCCCCACTCATTGCGTACTTGGTGAATATCGGAATGGCAAACGCCACAATACAAAATTTCAATACGAACGTCATGAGGTCCAGGTTTTCTTCGTTCTAATGTAATAGGTGCTAGAGGTGCAGTTGGATTTTGGACAGCGTATGCTTTAGTTGGAATCATAATTATAAGGTTGTTTGGTGTGTGAATCTTGTAATATACAAAATACTACAATCTACTACACACAACAAAACGAAACCCAAAAAGTTTATCTACAAATAGATTTATCTGCCCATCTTGAAATGCGCGCTGTATTTGTTTTTGATATGGTTATCGTCTTCTAACAACCATTGCATAGCCAATTTTGATGGTACCGAAATTTGTACTGCATGTTCGTAGGTTTTAAAAATCCGATCCCACAAGGCTGTTGTTACTCCATGGTTGTTTTTGGGATTGACGAAATGATGATAAAAATGATGTTTGCGCATTTTCAATCCATATCGAATGTATGGTTCTCGTACATGAAAAGCTCGGTGCGTCAATTCATAAATAAAGTACATGCCTGCCAAGCCAAATGAAAAAGCTAATCCATTGGCGATACCCCCTATACTTCCAACTAACAAAGTGCTTGCACACAATACTCCAAAGGCCAACGGCACTTTTTTGTAGAGTTGTACAAAATAATGTGCTTGAGCGTGATGTTGTAGGTGTTCTTTTCGGATGATACCTCTTCCGTTTTTGTTGTGTCCACGAAATCGGTGAATAACATATTCCAAAAAGGTCCATATAAAGGCACCTAGGAAAACCAAAAACATTTTAACCAACATCATCGTTTTTTTACTAAATATAGGGGCATATCTCCATTTTAGCGAATCATAGCCTGTTAAAATAGCCTATTAAAAACGAGTTTTTCATTATTCAGACGAAATCTATAAATGAACGAAACAAATCCTTTTTCAGTAGAAAAACCGGCAAAGACGGTTACCAAAACTTGAATACACCGATTTTGTTTATACTAAAAGCTATTGAATTGCTCTTATTAACAGACATTGGTGGATATAAAACTATACAAAACAGTAGTCGGAGTGCACAAAACTCAATCGAATATTTTACTCATAATCAATGATTAAGATAAGTTTGTTTAGTAATGGCACAAGTGTTGATTAATATATATTCAATATAATCTATAAATAGCATAATTATGAGAAAAATAAACCTATTTCTAATTATGATTTTGGCGAGTATAAATTCTTTTGCCCAAAATGTAGGTATAGGGACAAGTAGCCCTAATACAAGTGCAAAACTAGACATCTCAGCTACCAATGCAGGCGTTTTATTTCCCAATGTAACCCTTACAGGAGTAGCGGATGCTACTACTATCGCTACCCCTGCAAAAGGCTTGGTAGTTTGGAATACAGGCAGCAGCTGGGGTAGTGCGGCATTTTATTATAATGATGGTACGTCTGGTACTCCATCTTGGACTAAAGTGGCTGCAGGAGCAGTACTAACTAGTACGCTGACAAATGGCAAAATCCTAGTCGGCAATGTTTCAAACGTAGCCACAGAGCAGACCATGAGTGGCGATGTGACTATCACTAATGCTGGAGTGACAACTATCGGTAATGACAAAGTAACCACGGTGAAAATATTGGATGCAAACGTAACCACTACCAAGATAGCCAACAATGCAGTAGATGGCACCAAGATACAAATTGGAAGCAACACTAATGGCTCTCTTATGTATTATGATGGCACTGATTGGGTAAACCTAGCTCCTGGAACATCTGGTCAAGTATTAAGAACGAATGGTGCTGCTGCGCCTACTTGGGTAAACGGTACTACGGCTGTAAAAGCTCAAAATGGATTAAACATAGCCACAACAACACCCAATGCCACATCCACAGATCCATATGTAGAGTTAGGTGGCAGCTTAGTGCGTAATACGACAGTAGCTCAAGCCGCCAATACGCTCACGTTCACTACTACGACTACTAATGGATTCAGTATAGATACAAATACCTTTTCTGTAGATGCCGCTAACAATAGAGTGGGAATTGGTACAATAGCACCTTTGGGAAACTTGCATGTATATTCCACAAATAGTGGAGTTGTAACTGCTGCAAATGGGGCGATGGTCATAGACAACTCTGTAGCATCTACTTTTACCAAAGGCCTATGGCTTAAAAATGCTGGAGGTGGAGGACCAGGTGCCGTAGGTGTAGACATAGTAGGAGAAACCTTTAACGGACATACAGGAGCAGCACCAGCTACTATTCGATTTGTGGATGCAAATTTTGCTACAGACATTACCTTCCGTATTAAAACAGGGCAGGGTGCTATTAATGCAAATAATACCGATGTAGAGGTGATGCGTATTTCTAGCTTAGCAGGTAATGTAGGTATAGGAACAACAACCCCAGGAGCTACCTTGAATGTAATTCATCCTACATCAAACACAACTCCAACCAAACCAACAGGTACATGGGCAGCTATCATTGAAAATAATCAAGATGCAGATGATGGGCGTCATGGTTTATCTGTTGCTACTAGATGGGGCGCTTCATCAAGCAAGATTTTCGAAGCGGCATCTTATTGGACAGGTGGAGCTCAAGCTTATACACCCGCATTGACAGTATTTGGAGATAGAACCGTGAGGGTGCAAAATCTAGCAGGTACAAGCAATAGACCTGTATATGTAGATGCAAACGGCACACTGACTGCTACCGCCTCTCACAGTGGTAGTGGATACAGACTTTTTGATATGTTTTCGTATAATGGTGAGGAGGGGTATGTGCGAGTAAATATAACTACAGCTGGAGTGTTAAGCATTGTCTCTCGTAATGAATCGAGCGGTAATGTAACTACTAGATACACAATGAATAACGTAGCTAGCGCGAAAGTCGTTTTGTTGATTACGAATGACGATACGGGAGGTTCGGGAAGTCAAATAAGTGGACAAAGAACAGTAACAAGAACAAACAACAACTCTCACCCTACCGATAATAATACGAATGATATAAATACGGATTTGGGAAAAGGGGGTTCGGACGGACATATTCAAACATTTTTTATAATGTATAATCCTTTGTAATTGTATATTTTCTATCTCGTCTTTGTTTCCATTGCATCCAAACAAAGCCCCCTCCCAATAGCACCAACAAACATGAAAAAGACGTTTTTCACGTTCTTCATGTAGATTGTGTAAAATCATTTTTCGCACTATCTTACTTTCTCGTTATACTTGCATATGGCACTAAAAGACTACACCGATCAAGGAGGAAAAGACACCCGCTCAGGCTTTGGAGCAGGCATTTTAGAACTAGGACGCACCAACCCTGAAGTGGTAGCGCTCTGTGCGGATCTACTAGGTTCGCTCAAGCTCGATGAGTTTATCAAAGAATTTCCTGACCGATTTATCCAATGTGGAATCTCTGAAGCGAATATGATAGGCGTAGCGGCTGGTCTTACAATAGGGGGCAAGATTCCCTTTGCCACTACTTTTGCCAACTTCGCTACTGGTAGAGTGTATGATCAAATCCGACAATCAGTAGCCTACTCTGGCAAGAATGTAAAAATAGCGGCTTCACATGCTGGGCTTACGCTAGGCGAAGACGGTGCTACCCACCAAATACTCGAAGATATTGGCCTCATGCAAATGCTCCCAAGCATGGTAGTCATCAATCCTTGTGACTACAACCAAACAAAAGCCGCCACAATAGCTGTAGGCAATTACAATGGCCCTGTATATCTCCGATTTGGTCGTCCGAAATGGGCTAATTTTACACCAGAAAGCCAAACCTTTGAAATAGGCAAAGCCGTGTTGATGAACGAAGGCACAGACATTACTATTTTCGCTACGGGGCATCTTGTTTGGAAGGCGGTCAAAGCTGCCGAAGAACTGGAATCAAAAGGCGTATCCGTAGAGCTTATCAATATCCACACCATTAAACCTTTGGACGAAACGGCTGTCTTAGCTTCTGTGGCAAAAACAAAAAGCGCTGTAGTCTGTGAAGAACACAATGTGATAGGTGGATTGGGAAGTACCATAGCCACGCTACTATCGAAACACACACCAGTACCCATGGAGTTTGTGGCAGTAAACGATAGTTTTGGCGAGAGTGGCACTCCTGACCAACTGCTCACAAAATATGGATTAGACACCATAGATGTGTTGCAGGCTGCGGAGCGTGCCCTCAAAAGAAAATGACCGACAACCAATTGCTAGAACTTTTTCATGGCGATGCTCCAGAGCGAGCATTCAATCAATTGATGAATAAATATCAAGTGCGGCTCTATTGGCATATTCGAAGAATCGTAGGCGAATCAAACACGGATGATGTATTGCAAAACACCTTTGTAAAAGTGTGGCGAGGATTAGCAAATTTCAGAAATGATGCACAACTTTTTTCGTGGCTCTATCGCATTGCTACCAACGAGTGCATTACTTTTTTAAACAAAGAAAAACGACATCAGCATATTTCCTTTGATAGCGGATTCGGCATGGAAGAAAGCGATACAGAAGCCAATGCCCCTAGTCAATATTTACAGTCCGATGCACAGGCTTTGGATGGCGAAGCGCTGCAAGAAAAGCTGCTCCAAGCGATTGAATCTTTGCCCGATAAACAAAAGATAGTGTTTAATCTTCGCTACTATGATGAAATGCCCTATGAAGAAATGAGTTCAATTTTGGGTACAAGCGTAGGTGCTCTCAAAGCTTCGTATCATCATGCAGCCAAAAAAATAGCCTTGTTTTTTGCAAATGCAGATTAAACCTTTCAAAAAACAGCAAGTCAAATAGGTAAGATCATGAAAAATAAAGATAACATAAACGAAGAGTTGAAAACGATATCGCCTCTTTTTTCTAGGTTAGAAAAACCGGCTACCGAATCGCCTAATTCGGCTTATTTTGAGCAATTACAAAAGAAGGTTTGGGGTGAAATAAATCAAGCTGCCCCAATAGCGCAGCAAGAAAATTGGTTAGAGAGTTTACGCCAAAAATTGGCGTGGATATTTATGCCAAAATATACGCTTTCGATGGCCGTAGTGTTTTCGTTTTTACTACTTGTAATCAATTATTTTTCTTTTCAAAACACAAAAGAAATGGCAACGCTCGCATCTTTATCTGACATAGAAATCCAATCTTTTTTAGCAGATAATATAGATGAGTTTGATGAACAAATATTGATACAAGAAAATGTAGAAACCCCCTCCTTAGATGAAAACGTATCAGCAGAACAAATCAATACATATATAGAAAACGATTACTCAACAGAACTTTTATAGGTCATGAAACACACACTTTTTTTATTTTTTACCGTCATATCTCTTGCCTCTTTTGCTCAGCAAAAAAGCCATGAAAAGATAGAAGCTATGCGGGTAGCTTTTATCACCAATCGACTTAATCTAACAGCCGAAGAGTCGCAAAATTTTTGGCCAGTGTACAATGCATTTCGGGCTGATATGAAAACCCTGCGCAAAAACTTTAGAGATGACGATAAAGACGGTACGCCACTTACGGCCGACCAACGACTCGAATTTGATCAAAAAAAGTTGAATCTTAGACTTACCTATAAACCACAACTCGAGGCGGCCATAGGCAAAGCAAAAATGAATCAACTCATGGCAGCTGAAGAAGCATTTAAAAAAGAATTGGTAAGGATAATGCAGGAAAGAAGAAGATAACTTTTCGACCGCTATACACTACTCCTCAATTTTTAATTCTCGCATTTTTTTGGAAAGCAGTGTGACTAGCAAAACAATCGAAAGCGACACCACTCCGCCAAAGACCACCGCTTTTTGAAGTCCAAAAAATCGAGCAGCTAGACCTGACTCAAAGTCGCCTATTTCATTTGAAGACTTAATAAAAATGGAGCTCACTGCCGATACTCTACCTCGCATAGCATCTGGTGTGAAGAGCTGTAAAATGGTAGAGCGAATGACTACGCTCACGCTATCAAACATACCCGATACGATAAGTAAGATAAGTGACAAAACAAAGTGCGTTGAAAATGCAAAGGCAATCATACAGACCGCAAATCCGAATACGGCCACTAGCAAGTTTCGACCAGCATGGCGTACGGGCGGATAGCGCAACAACACTAAGGTCGCCACAAATGCCCCAATAAATTGAGCCGA
Source organism: uncultured Bacteroidota bacterium (assembly GCA_937894725.1). Taxonomy (GTDB): domain Bacteria; phylum Bacteroidota; class Bacteroidia; order Chitinophagales; family LD1; genus CALAYL01. The sequence goes on along the minus strand of CALAYL010000053.1, from coordinate 25,085 downwards.
GCGCAATAGCCCCAAACCTGCTTGCTCTACTCCTAAAATATCTTTGGCGAAAGCAGGCAAAAGCGCAGTAACGCTCCCAAACAACACGACAAATAAATCAAGGGAAAACGAATAGCGAATCGCTTCGGTGTTTTTGACAAATAAAATCCCTTCTTTGAAGTTGTAGAAAAACGAATTTTGCTTTACAGAGCCAGAGATAGGAAAGTTAGGTAAAATAAGGGTAAACAAAAATGCAAAAATCAACACTAAAGATACTACCGAGTAGGCTACTACTACATTAGTATTTTGATAAATATAACCTATTAGTATAGGGCCCATAATAGCGGCCATATTCCATGCCATTGAACTCCATGTAGCGCCATTGGCAAATAAGCTTCGGGGAAGGAGCTGAGATTGATATGCAGTAGTGGAGGGAGCTAAAAAGGAACGAGCGATACCTACTATGACGATAAAAAGATAAATGGGATAAACTCCAGTGGCTTGAAGGGTAGAGGGATCAAAGGATAGGGCTAATAGCCCCATCGAACAAAGGGTAATAGCCAATGTACCATATGCGATAATCTTATTGCGGTGGTAGGTATCCGCAAAATAGCCCGAATAAAAAGTAGTGATAATAAAAGGAAATGCCTCTGAAAGTCCTATCAAACCTAACGAAAGCTTATCGCCTGTGATCTCATATACCTGCCATCCAATAACGGTAGATTGCATCAATAAACCTGTAGTAAATAGCCAGCGAGAAAGCTGAAGATAGCGAAAGTTTTTTATTCGCAGCGCAGCCCACACATCCGAGGATGTTGTTTTTTGCATAGTTTATTTTGAGAAAGCGAAAGTAGTAGAAGTTTTGGAAAAACACCTAATCAAAAAAACGCATGATAATTGGCAAAAAAGTAACAACACACACTTATAAGAGGCTACTTTTAAAATGACCCCCAATTTGTTTTATCCACATTTAGCTTTTTAAATTAGCTTTGTCTAACCGTTATGGCAAGTAAAAAAAGAGCATCCTCGGCCAATTTTTGGCAAACCTTCCGCACAGTTCAAACGTATCTGTGGGCGTTTGTTTTCATAATCATCTTGTTTTTCATAGGTGTAAACGAGGGCTTGCTAGGCGAGATGCCAGATCTCGAAGCGATTCAAAACCCACATACCGCTATCTCATCTACCGTTTGGTCGGCCGATGGCGAAGTGCTAGGTTCTTTTTTCAACGAAAATAGAATCGAAGTAAGCTACGAAGAGTTGTCGCCCTATCTCGTAAAAGGATTGGTGGCCACTGAAGACAAGCGATTTTATGACCATTCGGGTATAGACCTAATGGGCTTGTTTCGTGTTATCATCCGCACTGGGCTACTGGGTCAAGATGCAGGAGGGGGGAGCACCATCACACAGCAATTGGCAAAGAATTTGTTTCATCAGCAATCTTTCAGAAGCGGTAAATGGAGCAGGGTAAAACAGAAATTGAAAGAGTGGATTTTGGCGGCTAAAATCGAACGAAATTTTACGAAAGAAGAAGTAATAAATCTGTATTTCAACACGATCGGTTTTGGATACAATTCGTATGGCATCAAAACTGCGGCATTTACTTATTTCTATAAAACACCCGCAGCGCTCAGTCTTCCCGAATCCGCTACACTAGTAGCTATGCTCAATGGGCCATCGTTATTTAACCCTAAAAACAGAGAACTGCTCACTCGAGAGCGAAGAAACCTAGTTATGGCACGTATGAAAGAAGAGGGTGCTATTAGCCAAGCGGACTATGACAAGTACAAAGACAAACCGATAAAACTCAACTTTCATAATCCTGATTTTAGAGAAGGCATAGCTACTTATTTCAGAATGATCGTGCGGGAAGAGGTCAAAAAATGGTGCGATCAAAATCGCAAACCAGATGGCTCAAAATATGATATTTACAAAGACGGATTAAATATCTATACGACCCTTGATGCCAGTATGCAGCGTGCTGCGGAGGAAAGCATGAAAGGACATTTGGCCTATCTACAAAAAACATTTTTTGCAGAATGGCGGGGCAAAGAGCCGTGGAAACAGGGCGAAAGAGCGAAGCCAAAACTGCTCGAAAAAATGATGAAAGAATCTGACCTATATTTGGCACTAAAAACTGCCGGTAAATCGGATAAAGACATCGAGGAAGCATTTGAAGAAAAACACGAAATGACGATTTATGACTACCGTGGTCAAGATGGCAATTTTAATAAAGACACGGTGATGAGTTCACTCGATTCGCTGCGGTATTATCTGCAAATGATACAATGCGGACTACTAGCCGTCAATGCAAAAAATGGCGAAATAAAAGCTTGGATAGGTGGGCCGCACATGCGCTATTTCCAGCTCGATCATGCTAAGCAATCTACTAAGCGTCAAGTAGGCTCTACCATGAAACCTTTTCAGTATGCAGTAGCAATAGAGCGAGGCTATGACCCCTGCTATCCTATACCGTATATGGCACCTACTTGTGGCAACGGAGGTTGGAATCCAGCTGGTACAAACCGATGGAAAGAGGGGGACATGGTACCTATGCAAGAGGGACTTTGGTATTCGGACAATAGAGTCACGGCTAACTTGATGTGTGATTTCGGACCAGAAGCGCTGGTCACTATGGCGAAAAAATTAAAAATAGAAAGTGCATTAGAGCCAGTACCTGCTTTGTGTTTGGGCGTATCAGATATTTCCTTGATGGAAATGGTAGGGGCATATACTGCTTTTGCTAACTTAGGCACGCACTCTAGGCCTATTTTTCTAAAAAAAATAACAGATAAAAAAGGCAATGTACTTGCTTCGTTTGGCGTAAAACAAGAAGAAGTGTTGTCTGAAGAAATAGCCTATACTACCACTCAAATGATGAAGGGCGTAGTGGATTATGGCACAGGAGCAAAATTGCGAACCAAATATGGGCTTAAAACCATGGATATAGCAGGCAAAACGGGGACTACACAAAGCAATGCGGATGCGTGGTTTATAGGATTTACACCCGATTTAGTTGTTGGCTGTTGGGTAGGGTTTGATCAGCCGAGTGTGCATTTTGCATCGACTGCTACTGGTCAGGGAGGTGCTGCTGCTTTGCCTATCGTAGGTGGATTTTTACAAAAAATATTTAGCCAGCATAAAACGGGTATCCGTCCCAATGCTCGATTTAGTTCGCCATCGGACAGTTCTTTTGTGGTCAATTTTGATTGTAATGTAGTAGCGGATAGCGTAGTCGGGATTAGATAAATTTATTACCCATCAGCATATACAGCCTTTACGTTTGTCTTTGCAAAGGGTGTTTCCATATCCTTGTAGTAAACTTCGATTTCGTTTAGGATGTGGTAAATCTCCGCCTCGTCCATGGTCTGTACTAAGCGCATTCTAAACGGCTTTATATTTTCAAGCCCCCTAAAATAGTGTGCGTAATGTCTGCGCATTTCGAGAATGCCGAGTACTTTGTTTTTCCATTGGATAGACCGCTCCAAATGCTCCCTAGCTGCAGCAAGTCGCTCAGCTAAGGTAGGTGGTGCCATTTCTTTGCCTGTGGCCAGAAAATGTTTTACTTCTCTAAAAATCCAAGGATATCCAATGGACGCTCTACCTATCATCACTCCATCTGCTCCGTAAGTGTCCATCATTTCTTTGGCGGAAGCACCAGAGTCCACATCGCCATTACCAAAAACAGGAATGTGTAAACGAGGATTTTCTTTCACCTTAGCTATCCAGCTCCAATCGGCTCTGCCGGTGTACATTTGGTGTTTGGTACGGCAGTGTATAGAGATGGCATGAATGCCCACATCTTGAAGTCGTTCAGCTACTTCTACTATTTTGATACTATTGGCATCCCAGCCTAGGCGGGTTTTTACCGTTACGGGGAGTTTGGTGGCTTTGACTATAGCAGCTGTGAGGGCGACCATTTTATCGATGTCGCGGAGTATGCCCGAACCTGCATTACGGCAGACTACATTTTTGACTGGGCAACCGTAATTAATGTCGAGAAGTTCCGGTTTTGCGGCCTCAACGATTTCGGCCGAGCGGGTCATAGCATCTATTTCTCCACCAAAAATTTGAATGCCCACGGGTCTTTCGTCATCAAAAATATCGAGTTTTTTTACGCTCTTTTCGGCATCACGAATGAGCCCATCGGAAGATATAAACTCTGTGTAGAGCATATCTGCCCCTTGCTGTTTGCATAGATGACGAAAAGGTGGATCACTCACATCCTCCATAGGAGCAAGTAGTAGTGGTCGAGGACCAAGATCAATATGTGCTATTTTAGCCATGTGCGCAAAGGTAGTGTATCTGCGTGGAGTTCACAAGCATCTGACTTTAAATCCGCCATTTAGCCGATTAGTTTTTTTTAGTACGTTTGTGGTAGATGGAGTCACCACAATCTGCACGTCCAAACCCGATTATTCAACTGGCTATTTTATTTGGCTTGATGGGGCTGTGTCTGTTTTTATGTCTGTTTTTAGTGAAATTTTTGTTACCCATACTTTTTGGCATTGAAAATCCTGATGAGTTTATAGTATCGATAGCTGCCCAAAAGGAAAATATAAACGCCTCTTTGTTTATGCAATCCTTGGCTTCTACTTGGGGTATGTTTTTATTGCCTGCATTGCTTTTTACACAGGTATTAAGGTACGACACGGGCGATTTTTTTCGCTTAAATAAAATGCCCAAGGCGATTAATCTTTTGATAGCTGTAGCGGTGATGCTATTAGGGGGAGTTTTTATTAATCTCCTGATAGATATTATGAGCGCATTGCCATTGCCAGAGATGATGAGCCACCTTCGCGATAACCAAAAAAGCACGGAAGAGCTTATAAATAATGTTTTTGCTATCAATACGCTGAATCATTTTCTGGTATTGACGTTGGTACTGGCATTTTTGCCTGCTGTAGCAGAGGAGTTGTTTTTTAGGGGAGTGGTGCAAACGCTGCTTATCAAATCAAATATGCGACCTATAGTGGCGGTGTGTATAGCTGCATTTAGCTTTAGTATGATGCATCTACAATTCGATAATTTTTTAGCCATTTTAGTGATGGGTGTTGTACTTGGCCTGCTTTATCATTTTACTCAAAACCTATGGGTGCCTATCATTGCGCATTTTATGAATAACTTTAGCATGATAGTATTTAAGTATGCCTTTATAAATGGCTATTTGGGTACAGACTTATCGGACAATAGTACTTTTCCGCTTTTGATGTCGGGCAGTGCTGGTGTGTTGATGTTTATACTAATCAATTGGTTAAGAAAGCGAAGTTTGCAGTCTTCATCACCTCTATAAATTATTAACCTATATTTGGATATGAAAAATTTTGGAATTCGATTGGTATCAGGTTTGTCTCTAGCTATAATCATAGTAGGGGGTGTACTATGGAGTCCTTGGTTTTATTTAGTACTCACCGTTGCAGCAGTTGGAGGTACCTTATGGGAATTTCAAACCCTACTTTTAAATAGTCGAAAACCAGACGGACGATTTGCTGGGAAGTACAGAGTCATGATAACTACAGTGGGTGTCATCATTCACATGTTGTCTTTTTTTCTCAACTTTAGATATTCATTGGCTGATATAGCTTTCATTTTTCCTATCGTTTTATTTTCATTTTTCATTTTGGAATTGTATGCCAAATCGGAGAAACCATTTGAAAACATTGGGTGGAATGTGTTGTCGCTAACCTACATTCTCCTGCCATTTTTATTGTTAAACAAGCTATACTTTGATAAAGGTAAACTGGTGGTTTTAGCGGTCGTGTTTCTGTCGTGGTATTATGATTCAATGTGTTATATTTTTGGCAATCTCTTTGGAAAACGCAAACTTTTTGAACGCATTTCACCAAAAAAATCGATAGAAGGATTATTGGGCGGAAGTATTATGGTATTTGTGCTCGTGTATTTTTACCCAGTTATTTTAGTGTGGATAGTAGGCGCTATACCTACTTTCAATTTGTATAGCCAACCTATATCTAGTGCACAGTGGTTATTTTTGGGAGTGCTTAGTATCTTTTCGGCTACTTATGGAGATTTGGTGGAATCAATGTTTAAACGAAGCATAGGCGTAAAGGATTCAGGATCTGTACTGCCTGGTCATGGCGGTTTTTTAGACAGGATGGATGCTATATTGATTAATATCGCATTTATGGCATTTGGATTCTGGATAGTAGAGCAATGGAATGTAATAACAATGTTAATCAGCTATTTAAGATAAAAAAGCAAGAAAGTAGTACGAAAGGTCTATATTTGTTAGTTAATTGTAAAAAATGCCCATAAGAAAGAAAATATATATCCACCATGAGGGACACAGTCTTATTTTGTGGTTTGGATTTATAGCCGTAGTTATAAATGTAGGCATTGCTCTTTTTGTGCAGTCGGCCATCTTATCTGTTTCGCTAGCCTTTGTCACGACATTAGTGTTTGGGCTAGTAGTTTATTTTTTTAGAATACCAGAGCGAGAATTATTGATAGATGGCGACAAAATCATGTCGCCAGCCGATGGTCGGGTGGTGGTGATAGAAGAAGTGCACGAAGGGGAGTATTTCAAAGACAAAAGAATACAGGTATCGATATTTATGTCGCCAACGAATGTACATGTAAATCGAAGTCCAATATCGGGTGTGGTAAATTATCAAAAATATCATCCAGGAAAATATTTGGTGGCTTGGCATCCGAAATCGAGTGAAAAAAATGAGCGAAACACGGTAGTGGTAAAAAACGAAAGCGTAGAAGTGTTGATACGACAAATAGCGGGTAAGTTGGCCCGAAAGATTCGCTACTATGTAGCAGAAGGCGATGAGTTATCGCAAGCTACAGAGTTTGGTTTTATCAAATTTGGATCAAGGGTCGATTTATTTTTACCTCTTGGCACAAAGATTGATGTAGCATTAAAACAAAAAGTAAAAGGGGGCGTTACAATAATAGGAACACTCACGACCATTTAACAACAACAAAAAAAAACAAACATGAAAAAAATCATTAGCACCGTATTGTTTTCTGCATTAGTAGCTGTATCGGTTATGGCACACGAAGACTGCAAAAAATCTTGTAAAAAAGCGTGTTGCCAATCAAAAGAAACTGGTGCAAAACCAACTTCTGAAGCAACCCCTACCACAACAGAGCATTCGCATGCAGGATGCAATCATGGGCAAACAGCAGCTCCTACAGAATCAGCATCAACTCCCGCTGCTAAGCAGTGTAGCGGCTCGGCAACACCTGGAAAGCCTTGTTGCGCATCAAAAGGAACACCAGAAAAAAAGTAAGTAAGCCTATAACTTAATACATTGGCGTAAGAGAATTTTCTCTTGCGCTTTTTTGTTTTAGGGCATATTCCGCAGCGCCTTTATTGTACAATAGTTGAAACACGAAAAATAGCACTAGTGCATAACCAAAATAGCTGAGTGTAACCCAGATAGTCCACTCCATTAGGCCTAAGAGCAATGGAAATGTGGCAATTATAGAGACTAGTGAGGTGGAAATCATGACGATTGCTACTTGCTTATCGTTCAAGCCTAGATACACTAAGTGATGGGTAATGTGATCTTTGCCCCCTACAAATGGGGATTGTCTGCGCATAAGTCTGCGCATAGTAACGGTGGCGGTGTCTATAATAGGAACAATGAAAAAGATAACGGGAATAACGAAGAGTTTTATTTGAAAAAACTCATTTGTAGCCGCTTTAAAACCCCAGCAATAGATGATACCAATGCCAGCCAGAAACACGCCCAAAAACTGACTTCCTGTATCACCCATATAAATTCTGGAGGGGTTCCAGTTGAAGTATAAAAATCCGATCAAGGACCCCAAAACACCGATAAGTATAACGAGGTAGAAATTTTGTTGAAAAGAACCATCAATAAAAATGATACCAAGGATACCGAAAATTATAGTTGCTGAAATAGAAGCAGTGATACCATCCATATTGTCGAGCATATTGATGGAGTTCATAAGACCGATAACCCAAAATGTAGTAAGCGCAAAATCGATAGCAGGTATTTCAGTGAAATGTATATACACATCAGATAAAATGAGGATAAATGCACAAGTGAGTTGTCCTATAAATTTGACTAGAGGATTTGTATTATAGGCATCATCTGCTAGACCTATTAAAAAGCCGAGTGTGCTAGCAGAAGTAAGCCCTAAAATATTCTTATCAAAAAAAGACAAACTTTCACGAGGTAGCCCACCTATGAATGCGATAGATATGAGAAAGACTATAAAAAAGGAAAACCCACCCACAGCGGGCTTAATATTTGCTGCCCAGCGAATTTGTTGATTGGGCTTGTTTTTTGCACCCAGATTGAAAGAAATTCTTAAAAAGAGCCAATTGATAATTAGTGAAATCAAAATAGCTATGACAAAGAAAAAGCTTAAAAACATACTCCAATGCCCTGTACTTATCATCGTTTAAAATTTAGATAGAAATTGTTTTATTTTTCCCATAAGGTTCTTTTTGGGCTCGAAATTTTCTTCATAATAACCATGCCCAGAACGATTTCCATATGAATATCCGTAACCATATCCGTAACCATATCCATATCCAGATCCTTCACCATAATAGTATCCATAGCTAGAAGCACCACGACCGTAGTCGTTCAAGATTACAGCAAGTTTATCTACCTTACTTTCCGATATGAGTCTATTTACATTTGCTATAAAAGAACGATTTGAGTAGGATGCCCGAAGTATGTAGATTGGAAAATCTACTCTGCGCAATATCTCAAGCGCATCTGTAACTAAGCCTATAGGGGGTGTATCGATGATCACATAATCATACTTCGTTTTTAAGTAATCGATCATTTCTTGCATTTTTGGCAAGAGAATTAACTCAGAAGGATTAGGCGGTACTGGACCTGAGGGTATGAAATCTATGTTTTGAAGACCAGTAGGCAGAATACAATCTTCAACTTCAACCTGACTACTCAAAATCACACTAGCCCCCTTAGAATTGTCACAATTAAAAATTTTATTTAAACGAGGCTTTCTTAAATCGCAATCCACTATCACCACTTTTTTGCCCATCATGCTGATAATAGCACCTATATTAAGTGCAGTGAATGTTTTTCCTTCGCCAGGTATGGTCGATGTAGTAGAAATAACCTTTGAACCAGGCTCGTTGTTGATAAACTGGAGGTTGGATCGAATACCCCTATAGGCTTCTGCGATAGATGACTTAGGGTCTTTTGTAACCACAATTTGCGACCTTTCAAGTTTTTCAAGATAGTTGGGTACTACACCTAATAGTGGAGCCTTACACTTATACTCAACTTCTTGAACAGAGATAATTGTTTTGTGTAAGAAATAGCGAAGAAAAACAAGTAAAAACCCAAGTATTAATCCTAAAAACACTCCCAATAGACGAATGAGTGTTACATTTGGTGATATAGGAACATTTGATTCAGCTGCTCGTTGCAAAACAACATAATCGGATACTACGCCTGCATTTGCGATTAAATAATTAGAACGTTGGTCAACAAGGTTTAAGAAAAAACTTTCCTTAGCATCTTTCAGTTTTTTGAGCCGATTCAAATCAGCTTCTAATTTTGGTAAATCGTATAACTTTTCCTGATTTATACCATATTCTTGTGATAGCTGTTTGAGTGAGGTTTCAAGACCATAGACGGCATTATCAATGTTTTTTGCTAAATCTATTTTTGCATCTTCAAGCTGATTGTCAATGAGCCTTACTTTGGGGTGATCTTTCGTCACATCGAGCAGTAAAGAATTTCGCTGATTTCTTAGCTCGTTTAATTTCAGAATAGCAGGGGTTAGATTGATTCGAGGGTCTGCAAAAGTGAGGATAGGTATATCGGAAGTCTGACTTTTATTGGCATATTCTTTAAATATCATGAGGGTTTTAAAGTCATTTGAAAGTGACTTCATTTGAGTTTCTGCTACGGATAGTTTATCTACCATTACGGACTTAGCACCTGTGTTCTCGATAAAGCCAGCATTCGCTTTCAGTGCAGTTAACGAATCTTCAAATACGGAATAATCTTTTTCAAATTCATTGATGTTTTTATTTAGAAAAGATAAAATATTAGTAAAACCTTCACTTTTCTTTTCTACATCATATTCTAAAAATACATCAACTAGCTTCTGTGTTATTTCTTTTGCCTTTTTAGCATTTCGATCGGTCATTGAGATTTTCACACTCTTTGTTCTCAAATCAAGCGGCTCTACTTGGATTTTATTTGAAAGTTCTGCTGTAATGGTGCTATTCTCTTGAATTTTTAAGAAATAAAGCCCCTCTAAATCTTCTTTAGATAAACTCTTTCCCCTTAAGGTAAATATGCCGTTAAAATATGGAGAATATATTCGTTGGTTAAACTTATAAACGCGCTCAAATTCTCCTTCTTTAGAAACATGAGAAAGGCGAAAGCTACCTTGGTCTAATAGTTTTATATAGATAGGATATTGAGAAATGGCAGGATCTTTAATTTCTAAATCCAACTCGAAAGGACATGTTTGGTATAGTTCTGTAGATATAAACTTTGTTTTACCCTCTCGGAAATAGGTAACTTTGAGCGGCAGACTATCTACAACTCGACTCAACAATAGGGGTGACTTCAAAAGCTGGATTTCTCTATTGATTGCTGCGTTATCTTGCTCCACAGCTATCTTTTCAATTCCTAATAGTTCATTTTTCTTTTCAGAATTGAAGAGCAAAGTTGAGGATGATTCGTAGATGCGCGGGGTATAACGCAAATAAACCAATGAGGAGATTAGGCAAATGGCTACAAATAGTATGATCCACAAGACAGATTTATTGAGCACATGTATGAAAAGGCCTACATTGAACTCTTTGAGGGGATTTGACATTTTCTCCTCCTCCTCAAAATCAAAATTCTTATTTTGTTCGTTATTTTCCAAGTGTCTTTATTAAAACAATAGTAGTAGTGACTAAACTTATGGCGCTAAAAATTGGTGTGGCTTCCAATAATGCATCTCGAACCACCCTTTTTCTATCTGATACATACACAATATCATTGGGCTGTAAGGTGAGTTCGGCCTTTCTCAATCCTTCAAGCGTAGATAAGTCAACTATTTGCACTTGTGGGTTTTTGAGGTCTCCTCTTAATATTTTGATGTTATATGCTTTCACTGTTCTGTCTAATCCGCCTGCTTTTGCTAAAACCTCGATCAATGAGGTTGGCGTTTCATTTAAATAGACAACCTCGCCTCCAGTACTTCCTTTAAATACAAAAACGCGTCTGTTGTTTACCTTTACGACTACATAAGGGTCCACAAATAAGCTTGAGTATTTCTCAGCTAATACTTTTTCTAATTCTTTGTGTGAATATCCCCTTACATAAAACTCTCCAAGTATAGGTAGTCGAGCAAAGCCATCATTATCTACAAGATAATTTACACGATTTATGGTGCTGTTTGAATTAGTTACGCTTGAATTGCTACTAGCGCTTCCTGCAATATTGCTATTATTGTTGCCCCCACTAGGCATTGCGTTTGACTCTCCACCCCCCAATACATCTATCAACTTAAACCCATCTCTCGAATACACTTGTACCGATAATTGATTGCCCGACTCGATGGTATATTCGTTTAGTTGTTTAGTAGCAAATTCAAAATATTGATAGTCTTTTTGACGAAACATTTGATTTGGATAAAACAATTTACACGAGCTAAGCGTGGTCAAGCCCAATACCAATAAAATTATCCAACTATTTTTCATCTTGTCTTTAAGTTGTAAACTTAACATTTAAAACCATTGTCAGCAAGGCTAACGTACAATGATGTATTTATTTTTTTATACATTTAAACAAAAAACACAATGACTATCCAAAAAACTTATCAGTCATTCAACGAATTTTACCCCTATTATCTTACCGAGCATGCTCGCCCTATCAATCATTGGCTACACTTTATAGGTACCTTGGGGGTTATTTCTTGTTTTGTAGTGGGTATAGCTACAGCCAATGGTTGGTTGCTTTTTATCATGCCATTTTGCGGATATGGTTTTGCTTGGTTTGGTCATTTTGTTTTTGAAAAAAACAGACCCGCTACCTTTACTTACCCGCTTTATTCTTTGGGGTCAGACTTCGTGATGTTTTGGCATATACTCACTGGCCAAATCACAAAAAAAATGGACGAAGCGCATCAAATTTGCGGCCTTGAAAACAAATGGAAAACAAAATGAACCCACAAAAACTGAGCACAGATACTAATCGACAAATCGATAGTTACATAGCCATGCTAGATAAATATAGTATGGAACAGCTTCTCCAAAAGCCATCTGAGACTAGCTGGTCTATAGGGCAAGTTTATATACACCTTTGGATGGCGGCCAAAGGATTCTTTTTTAAAAACGCTGCCGCTTGTTTGGCCAAAGAAAATACGAAAACAGACCAAAACAAAAACTGGATTGGTCGATTGGTTTTTTTGTTTAAACAAATGCCTACTATAAAAGTCAAAATGCCTACAAAGGTAGCCGTAGAACCCCGACAGCCTGAGTCTAAACAGCAGCTTATAGACAAACTAAACGAGATAAAAGCCTTATCAGACGATTATATAAGTCAAATCGCCCTTTCAGATGCAAATCAAAAAACAAAACATCCTTTTTTGGGCTATCTCAACTGTGGCGAATGGGTGTCGCTTTGTGCTATGCACTTTAAGCATCACAAAAAGCAAATAAAACGTATCCAAAAATCAATAGGCATTTAGGCTAAAGATTGATAAAATAGCTTTAAAATTTACACTAGCATTCTTTTTATCCTATTTTTGGCTACAAATTTTCAAAGCGTGTTGCGATTTATTGGCTTTTTGGCTCTACTTTTAATTTCTCTCTCTACTTTTGCCCAATCTGAATGGACGCTCAAGTCATGCTTAGAACATGCCGCATCAAATAATATACAAATTAAGCAGGCAGAGATACAAGCTAAAATTGCCAAAAACAATGTATTGCAAAGTATCCTTAATTTCGGCCCCTCTGCGAATCTAAACTCGGGCTACAATTTCAATTTTGGCAATTCCATTGACCCTACTACATTTACTTTTGTAAGAGAAAACTCACAATCGCTTACCCTCAGCTTCAACTCAAATCTCACGCTTTTTAATGGCCTTCAAAAAATAAACACCTACAATCGAAACAAAGCGGAGCTAGAAGCGGCAAAATACGATGCCGAAAACACACTCAACAATACAGCTCTTCAAATCACCAACCTCTATCTTCAAACACTGCTCAACGAAGAATTGCGCGAGGTAGCTAAAAAACAGATGGACATTTCGGAAAACCAATTGAGTAGAGCTAAAACACAAGCGAAGGCAGGTACTTTGGCAGAAGCATCACTTCACGAATTCGAAGCCCAGCTCGCAAGAGACAATGCCTCTTTTACACAAGCGAAATACAATGCGCTTTACAGCCTTCTTCAACTCAAACTTTCACTTCAATTGCCCGATACCACTAGCTTTGAAATCAAAGCACCCGAGCTAAGCAAGACAGCCATGCTGACCAATACCACTTCGCAAACGGTGTTTAATACCGCACTTTATAACCAACCCAGTATCAAAAGCGCTCAAGCTAGAATCGCTAGTGCGCGCTTTACTCGAAAAATAGCCCTAGGTGCTTTTAGTCCTACACTCAGTTTTGTTTTTAATATGAGCGACAACTACTTCAACAAGGCCGTAAATTTTGTGACTCGAGAGCCCATCACTCTGGCCACTCAATTTAAAAACAACTTTTCTAAAGTAGCTGGATTTAGCTTCTCGTTGCCCATTTTTACTGGAGGTTCACGATTGGTCAATACACAAAACACCAAGCTGCAAGAACAATCTAGGATGCTGGAGTTAGACAATCAAAAAAATCAACTTCGACAAACAATCGAGCAAGCTTACAATAATGTGAAAGCTTCTTTTGAAACACTTTTAGCAAATGAAAAGGCAAAAGTAGCTGCGCGTAGATCTTTTGAGTCGTATGAAAAACGCTACGAAGTAGGTTTGGCTAACACCTTTGAGTTGCAGCAATCGAGTACTAATCTTTTTAGAGCAGAGTCGCAATACCTTCAAGCTAAATACACCTATTTATTGAATCAGAAAGTGCTCGAGTTTTATGAAGGAAAACCACTTTCGCTAGAATAATTTGCTAAACTATTTGATATAATCATCATTCATGAAAAACAAAAAACTCCTTATATTTTTGACCGTTTTAGTTGCTGTATTGCTCGTTTTAGCCGTAGTGGGAAAACGAATGAAATGGTTTGGCGAAGGAAATGTACAGCCAGTAGCTATTGATAAAGTAGCTGTCAAAAGCATTGTAGAAACAGTGACCGCAAGCGGAAAACTCAATCCCGAAACAGAGGTCAAATTATCGTCTGAGGTATCGGGTGAAATCATTCAGCTCAATGTAAAAGAAGGCGATAGTGTACGCAAAGGCGACCTACTTGTAGTCATCAATCCTGCTATCTATGAATCGCAAGAAAACCAAGCGTCAGCCACACTCAATCAGATAAAGGCCAACCTCCAGTCTGCCCAAGCTACTCTCAAAAACCAAGAGATTCAATATCAACAAGCGCAACGTAGTTTTGATCGTCAAAAACAGCTATACAACGAAAAAATAATCTCTGATGCCGAGTTTGATCAAGCTAAAGCAACAGTACGCGCAGCACAAGCTGCTTTTGAAACATCGCGTGAACAGCTCAATGCAGCGAGTTTTAACGTAAATGCTACTGCAGCGCAAAGGAAACTAGCCTCTGACAACCTGAGCAAAACACGCATCTATGCTCCTATATCGGGTATCATATCGGTATGCAATGTAAAACTGGGCGAAAGAGTAGTAGGCACAGCTCAAATGGCAGGCACAGAGCTCATCCGCATAGCCGATCTCGACAACATGCAAGCCGAAGTAGAGGTAAATGAAAATGATGTATTGAGAGTAAAAATAGGCGATACTGCGGAGGTAGAAGTAGATGCTTATCGACAAAAAAAGTTTAAAGCCGTAGTATCTCAAATCGCCTATTCATCGGGTACTAGCACTGGTATAGTCGCTACATCACAAGCGATAAATTTTACAGTAAAAATAAAAATGCTTAAATCATCTTATGCTGATTTGATAGACCCAACACATGGCCACGCATACCCTTTTAGACCTGGCATGTCTTGTACTGTAGATATAAAAACTAAATCGAAAGGCGAAGTGCTATCGGTGCCTATACAAGCAGTGACCACTCGTGAGGAAAGTGAAATAACAGGCGAAGAAAAAAAATACAAAGACCCCAAAAAAGCAGATGATGGATCTATGTCGAAAGACCTCAAAGAGGTGGTGTTTGTAATAGAAAACAACAAAGCCAAATTGGTACAAGTGACTACAGGCATTCAAGACGACAGCTATATTGAAATCGTATCAGGACTCAAAGCTGGCGAACAGATTATCAAAGCACCATTTAAGGCAGTTTCAAAATCATTGAAGAATGGAGATTTAGTGAAAGTGGTAGATGAAAAAGATCTTTTTAAGGAGCTCGAAGAAAAATAATGTCGCAAACATTACAAATAGGCGGAGTGCCAGAGCACTTTAATTTACCTTGGCAACTAGCAGATGAGCAAGGGCTTTTTGCAAAAAATGCTTTGTCTATCAATTGGCACTACTACAAAGGTGGTACTGGTGAAATGGTAGGCAAACTCCAATCAGGAGAGTTAGACATGGCCATATTGCTTACCGAAGGATTTTTAGCAGCAGCAGCACAAGGATTAGACGCGCTCATTGTTAAAGAATATATTGTTTCACCCTTGGTGTGGGGAATTTTTACAGCGGCTAATTCGCCTATTAAATCGATCTACTCTCCCAAAGCAAAACGTATTGCCATCAGTCGAAAAGGCTCTGGCTCACATCTTATGGCGCTCATACACGCAGAGCAACGAGGAGACTTGCTTTCGGCCTATTCCTTGGTCGAGATCAAAAGTATGCAGGGTGCTGTATGCTCTTTAGTAGCGGGCGAGAGCGATGTTTTTTATTGGGAAAAATATACCACCAAGCCTCACGTAAATTCGGGTGAATTGCGTATGATTGGAGAATTTTCGGCACCTTGGTCTAGTTTTTTGATAGTGGCTAATAAGCAAAGTTTTGAAACTAATAAAACGGCTATTTTAAATTGCCTAAACGTGATGAGAGAGGCTTGTGCAGATTTTAAAACTAACCCTGATACTATACGAGAACTCACAATACGATTCGATATGAGCGAACAAGATTGTCGCATCTGGCTTGATCAAACGGTTTGGAAAAACACCGAAGATATTAGCTTAAAGAGTTTGGAGAATGCAAAAGCAGCATTGCTAAAAATAGACGAAAACATGGTTATACCTCCATTTCATCAGCTTGTAGCACCGCACTTAACCCTTTATTAGTTTTTAGATTCAGCTTCGATAAGTTTAACCAAACTGCGTATAGTGAGTCGTTTGATTTCACGCTCTAATTTTTGATTTGGCTCACGCAGTATGTATTGAAACTTATAATCCACAGAGGCTTTCTTGATATGTTCTGTCTTTAGATTATACGAATTGGGCTCTATAAACTCTTCGTATTCTTTTATCACTTCTTTGATATATCGTTCTAGCTCTTCTACAGAGCTAACTATATTGGGTTTTAGACTAAACTCAATACTCGTTTTCTTGATAGTTCTTTTAGAATAATTGATAATTTCAGTAGAGTAAGCAATATTATAAGGTATATATATTACGTCATCATCATCATTTACCATCACTACTTTTGATAAGGTGAGTTCTTCAATTTTTCCTCGGTGTCCTCCTACTTTTATTTGATTTCCGATTTCAAGTTCACGCGAAAAAGCGATAATCATACCACTGATAATATTTGATACATAATCTTTTGAAAGTATAGCCAACGCAGCAGCTACTATACTCATCGAGGTGATAAGATCTTTCAGATGAATATTAAAATAGCTCAAAATAGTACCAAACAAAATAAACGCTACTATGATGCGGTGGATATTGACAATGGCCTGTATTACATTGTTGTTTTGTGTAGCACCTAGCCCATTTTGCTTTCGGTAAAAAAAGAAAAACACCTGCTTTACAAGTTCTGTACCCATGAAAAACAACAGAAACTCGAAGGTATTGAAAAGCACCCGCTCTAGCCACTTTGGCTTTACCGATTCCCAAGGTAGCCATACTAAAGCTACGCCAATAAAGATAAAATACAGAAAACGTAGAAATACCTTTCTATTCATAAAGCAAAGATAAGTAATCGGTCATGAAGCTGAGCATGATTTAGAAAGTTTAGGAAAACACTAGCTATATCACAAACCTACCGTTTTGATAAATCATCGTACCATCTGCCCAAATCTCTCCTCCGTTTTTCATATCCGTAATCATATCCCAATGTACTGTACTTTCGTTTTGCCCGCCACACTGTTTATACGATTGACCCACTGCCATGTGAATAGATCCACCTATCTTTTCATCAAATAAAATATTGCGCGTAGTACGTTGTATGTTGAAGTTTGTGCCTATCGCTACCTCACCAAACCTACGTGCGCCTTCGATAGCAAAGACTTTGTCAAGCACGTCTTTTCCCTTTTCTGCATCCCATGATTCTATAAAACCATCTTTTACTATAAGGCTCACACCCTCCACATCTTTGCCCATGTAGATACCGGGATAAGAAAAATATACAGTGCCATTGACAGAGTCTTCGATAGGTGCGCTAAAGACCTCACCACTCGGCATATTGGCTCTTCCATCAGAGTTTATCCAAGTACGCCCTTTTACTGAAAAGCGAATGTCGATATTCGGCCCTTTGTAATGAATGGTAGATGCTTTGTTGAGATAGTCAACATATACCTGCTGTGTAGCGCGCACTTCGAGCCATTTGGCCACAGGGTCTGCATCAAAAAGATAGCATGATTGATACACAAATTTTTCATATTCCGCTAGACTCAAATCCGCATCATCAGCGCCAGCTTGTGTAGGATATTGACACAATGATCTGCGCATACTACCATTGCCTATTCTTTCAAAATAAAGCTTATTCAAACTTGCTTGTGCTTGTTGAAACAGCTTTTGTTTTTCGGGCTTAGCTACTTCTTTATCATCATCGCCACGACTAAAAGGCGCACGGATATTGAGATAGGCGTCAAACTGTTCGAACGCTATCTTTTTAAATACATTCACTTCTTGAAGTTGATGCGCAGCACCATGCTCCATCAATACATCTGATAGTCCATTGAGTTCGATATTGAAATATGGATGGCCACCTGCGTTATAGACTGCCTTTGCCACTTCCAAAAGCAGCGGCTCTGCTAGGTAGGAAGCGTTGATATATACTCGCTCATTTTCTTTTACATCTAGGCAATAGTTGACGAGTAGTTTGGCGTATTTTTCGTTCATAGTGGTGATGTTTTACATGGCAAAGAAAAGAAAATTGGAGATTGTTTTTGAAAGCAAATCGTATTTATCCTTGCCTGCTATAACTAGAGAGCCAAGCATAAACGAAGCGAACTAGAGTCGATAACTCGTTTTTTATTGAACTAAAAATCGACCTTTGCTAATTTTGTTTTTTTCATTTATTGCCTGAAAAAAATACACGCCCTTCGACAAAAAATTACAATCAATTTCCTTTGTGTTTGAACTGATGTTTTTGTCTAACACGATTTGTCCGCTCGTGTTTTGTATTTTTATTTTAATGATGTTGTCTTTTAAAATAAGCAGATTATTTGAAAAAAACAGTGCGCTATTAGCAAGGTCTTCCAATCCATTTACACTCGAAATCACGATTGTTTTCTTGCTTGTAGCATATTTATTACAACTGTTTTTTGCAATTAACTCTACATGATATGTCCCGACATTACTGAAGGTATGAGTAGGGTTCATTCCCGTATCTATCGGGCTTCCATCACCAAAATTCCAACGATATTGTGGGCTTCGCAAGCTTTTATTTACAAAGCTTAATTGGTTTTGAACGGCATTATAATTAAAATCTGCAAATGGCAAGGTGCCATATTGCTGCCAATTTTCAAGACTATCCAAGACCGTTTCGGATGCTATGATTTGCATATTCAAGGCGTTGGTATCTGTGACAGTACCTAAGGAGTAGGTAGCGCCTACACTGCTTTTGTGGTAAATGCTGCTATAAAAAGTACAGGCAGCCAAGTAGGTGCCATTTTCAGCAGGGTGAGACTCGTCTGCATTATACAATTCTACCGCAGGGTATAAACTTCGAAAAGTGCGCCACGCCACCCCCACTGGGCTACAACTCGCCTTATTCTGCTGGCTCATGGCTAAATAACTTTGCCGTAATCGAGTTTGCATACCATCATAAGTGCAAATGGTGGGATACGAAGCACAATTGGCGGCATCACCATTTTTTCGCCCCCAAGTCATATAAAAAATGGTTTCAGCACAAGGGTTAAAAACATGAATCATACTATCCAGTTTTTGAGCAAATGGATAGGTGTTTGCCTGTACCTGTGCTGGTGGAAATGCGGGTTCTTGACTTTGTGCTTGAATCACCACATAATCCCAATTGCCAAGCTGTATTTTAGCTAAGGTGTTAGCATCTGCAACGAGCGACTGTAGCGTAGATCCGCCAGGGGTATAGTTGTCTGTTTCTAAAGTATCACCCAATGAAAGCGCCAATTGCTTCAATGTATTTGGCAAATCATTCACATAGGTATAGCTATTTCCAAGAAATAAAATTCTTCTTTTTTCTGCTTTTGAGAAAGAAATAAAAATTAAAATGAGTACTAAAGAGACAATGGTTTTTTTCATATAGACAAAGGTAGAGAATTATTATAGACGTGAAGTGCTAAGATTTGCGGTGTTGATATAAGTAACTATTCTAAAAAACTATCTGCCAGCCACTCAAAATACACTCGCCATTTTGAATCGGATTTGATGAATATAGGTGGCTTTCCGAGCGGTGCATCGACCTCTATCTTTTGATTGCCGCTATACTTTTTTTTCGTAAAAAAATGAATCCATTCGCCTTGAGGAAGATATACTTTTTGGGTAGTAGCACCCTCGTCTAACACCGGTGCTACCATCAATTCATTGCCATACATAAATTGATATTTCAAATCAAAGCAGCTGGTGTCTGTAGGATAATCGAGTAGTAGCGGACGCAAAATCGGGAAGGCATTTTCTCTCGATTCGTATTGCTTTCGATAGTCTTTGAGTGCATAGTGTAGTCTGCCCATTTTTGCAAAAAAACGAAGGGTACTATCATCGCTATAAAACTGATGATTGACCTCTGGCTTTACACCTTCATGTGTTCTATAAAATGGTTGGAAAACATTCAACTCTGCCCATCTAAAAAACAATTCTTGTGAGCGAGTTTCATTGACAAATATATTCTTAACTGTAGTGTAGCCCCCTATGTCTGAATGCAGATGTTGGATACCACTCATTGCTGCACTGTTGAGCGCTGTTACGGTCGATTTGATGCCGTCATGCTCGCCCCAGCCCACCAGCTGATCGCCCATCCAATACATAGGGCACTGAAGATTGGTAAGTGCGCTACCCGCTCGCATAAAAAACATCAACCCATCATCTGGGTGATTAGCTACAGCATTGACATTCACATCAGCCCAGCGAGCTACATACGCATTGTGGGCTTTGTAGTGTATATGATATTGATTTTCCCAAGGTAGATTTATGGAGGCAAAACTATTGTAAATAGAGTCTTTGACAAAGAGCGGGCACCATTCCCCAAAATCTGCCATCCATCCACTCAACCCATTGCCGATGAGGTTTTTTTCGATGATTTTACTCAGCCAATTTTGCGCATGAATATCTATCAGATTTACCATAGCAGCATCAAACCCGCCCGTAGGCACAATGTGCGTTTTGCCTTTTTTGTTTTTTATTAAAAGGCCTAGACTATCTGCTTCGCGATACATCGGTGTTTTGAGTGCCAAAAACGGATTGACATAGCCCAACACTTTGATACCACGGAGGTTGAGCGAGTGAGTCCAGTTTTTAAAATCAGGATATAGCAGCGTGTCTGGTGTCCACTCCCACTTGAGTTGAAAACCGAGGCGAGTCTTTCGTCTGCCACACCAGTCTTGAATCCACACTGCTTTCACCGGATTGCCGATACGGAGGCAAGAATCTAAAATCGCCTCTACTTTTTTCCTCCCTCCTTGTAGGCCGAGTATGGTACCATAAGACCATTCTGGATATTCAAATGTACGATTGGCTGTGCTAAAATAGCTACGCCTGAATAGCTCGTTAAACGAAGCTCCTTTGGTGATTTGCAAGGCAACAAAAGGCTCTTCTATTTCAAAAACCACTGTCCCTTTTTCTGCTAGATCGATAGTAGATAAAAAATGTGTGGATGCGCCACTCAAGCCCATGGCGTAATATGCAGAGGAAATAATATATGGCAGTGGATAGTAAGTACTCACATTAGTGCCTGATATGCCGAGAGTTTTGGTGAATTTGGAAATAGGCATATCGCCACGACCTATGCCATTTTCTTCGGTGATGATGGGGAGTTTTTTCCCATTTAAAACAAAGTGCGAAAACTGCTCACCCCCGCCATAAAATCGCTCAGTGCTATCTACCTCAAACGTAATGCGAATGCGATGGATAGAAGTGTCTGTGGTGAAGCAGCGTATGAAGGTTGTGAAGCCATTGTCATCGGCAAAATAAGTATAGTTAAGTGTGTCTTTATCGCCTTTGATTTGATTTTTTCCAGGGATTGGATAAGCTACTTTATACTGTTTTAAAATCTTATCTGTAGTTGTAAATGTGCCGTACTTTTCTTTTACTTTTTGAGCTAAAGAAAAAAACTCGATAGCACTTATTTTTTGTGAAAATACGCAGGAGTGAATAAGAAAAGTAGAAAGTAAAATTGCGATACGAGTGGAATGTACCATGACTAAGCTACTGGTTTAAACTGTTCGAAACCTTGCTTGCAATTATAACAAAAGCGGATAGCTCTGCAAAGGGTAGAACCAAAAGGCGAATTGAGTGTGGTGTCGGTAGATTTGCAATGTGGGCAGCGTACTTTGTCGAGCATTTCGGCCGTGAGTTCGCTTTCTAGTGCGGTAGGTGGTGCTATGCCAAACTTTTCTAATTTTTCTTTTGCCTCTGGACTCATTTTGTCGCTTGTCCAAGGCGTATTCATATCTACTAACACGGTGATAGGCGAAAAGCCTTTTTCGATAAGCTTATCGTAGATGTTTTTTTTTATGTAATCAATAGCGGGACAACCTACAAAGGTAGGCGTCATGCTTACGGTGATGCCATCACTATTGATTTTGATAGCAGAGATAATACCCATATCTATGACAGACAATACGGGAATCTCAGGGTCCATGACTTCGGTGAGCGCGAGGGCAATATCAGATTCGGTCGCTACCATTCGGCCGATACGTCTATGTTGGTGACTTCGGTCATTTCGGCTAAAAGTGGAGCAAGGTGCTCGCTATGAAATCCTTTTCTACCTCCCAAAACTATTTTGTCGTCTGCTACTGTGGGTATATTTAGCCCCGCATTCTCGATTATCGAACTTACCTTTTCGAGCCATTGTGTACGCAGTGCATTTTCACCTACAAATACACCCGATGCAATCAGCTCATTTTCGCTTTCGGTAGTTTCAAAAATACCCAATGCATACGGCCAACAAAGCTGGAGAGCAGATTGCATACGCGCCTTGCTTTCTTCGGTGCCATTACTCAGCTGATGTAACCAAGTATCGGCATGCATCACGTGATATTTAATCTCGCCCTTTATTTTTTTTGCCAAATTGGCTAATGGCTGTAAACTACTGTTTGTCAGCAACTCATAGCGTAGCAACTCGGCATGGTCAAACAAAAAATGGCGCATGAGGCTAAAGTCATACTCGCCAATGGGCAATTCTACAAACTGGCAACATCGAAAATCTTTTTCTGCTCTCTTAAAGCCTAATGTATCGGCATCGGCTGTGCCAAACTGACTATGTAAAATGCTGTATAACGCAAAGGCATGACCTATCTTGTCTTGCGCCATAGAAGAGAAGGCGAGGTCTTCTTCGAGCATAGGGCCTATGCCTGTCCATTCAGAGTTTCGATGACCTATGATAAGGGCATCGTCTGCCATTTTGAAAAGTAAATCTTGAGTCGCTTGCATAACAAAAATTTTATTGACCAATCGAATATATACAATACCTTTTATTTAACGCAATGGAAGTTGTTTTCCATTTTGACACTGGTTGTGTGATGATTTGTTCGGTAGGGAGTGTGAGGTCGATAGCTATGCTCAATAGCGTAGCGTCTTCAAGCACAAGCAGCAGCTCGCGGATAGCACTTTCATTTCTAAAAGGCGTTTCCATAAAAAGTTGGGTATAGCCTGTTTTTAACAAGGTGTTTTCGAGTTGTTTGATGGCTTTTCGTTTTTCGGGACTAGTGATAGGGAGGTAGCCATGAAAGGTAAACTGCTGTCCACTAAAACCAGAGCCAACCAAAGCGAGTAAAATAGCATTGGGACCTACCAACGGTACTACAGGAATGCGCAGTTTGTGCGCAGCCAATACCACTTGATAGCCAGGGTCTGCGATGCAGGGCGTACCACATTCGCTCATTAGGGCTATATTGTTGTTGCTCTTTTTAGCTTCTTTGAGCCAATTTTCTATCGGGTTTTTTTTGTGTTTATCCCATTCAAAAAGAGTAACCTCGGTATCGAAGTTTTTGGTATACCCCATTGCTCTTAGATGCCTGCGAGCGGTACGCAGATTTTCTACAATAAACACAGACACCGTATTTAAAATAGTCAAATTTTTTGGCACTAAGCTATCGGGCACGGGTTCGCTTAAAAAAGTAGGTATAATATATAGAGTGGGTTGCGATATTGACATTTTTGTGTATACTGGTATAGCGCAAAGATATTAAATAAAGGGGGATGAATGAGGGTGTCAAGATTTTTGGCGTAGCTTTTTTGTATTGCTTTGTTTTTTTTGATGAGCTAAAAAAAAGTGATAATAAAAGATTTAACCCTCGTATTGTCCTTGATTTTGATTTTATTTTTAATATTTGAAAAATTATCCTCAAAAAGACAAACCCATAGACAGTAACCTAATAGCTGCGGAAAGTAAGCCGTTTGTAACGCCATTGTAGCAATACAAAAAAGTGAAATAGGGAGTAATACGATTAGACCAGTTTAAAAATGAAATTAATTATGATAGATACACAAACTATAAACAGCATTAATACAGCCATAGAAGCGTTTTTCAATACAGACAGCACACTTAAAATAGTGCCAGTAAAAGTACTTATGCCTGCTTTTATAAAAGCGGGTATTTTTAAGAAAGACCATAAAAACGGGAAACCTATCCGAGATATTTTACGAGAACTGGATGAGTCAGGTCAATTGCCCCTCATTCCTTATATTCACGCAGAACGAAGAGAGTTGAATACGTATTGGTATTTTATACCCAAGGATGTGCCCGCACCAAGCACATTTTATAAGCAGGAGCCCGCATCTGTAAAAAAGCAAGCGGCAAAACAATCCCGCTTGCTGAGTGATGAAACGTATATACTCGATTTGTGTGATGAGGTTTTAGGGCAAAAAGCCGAGCGACAAAAAAGATTTGACTTTTTGAAAGGCGATTTTCATAAAGACGGAGTAACGAGAACTAAATTGCCAGTCGATGCTTATTATCCAGGCTATCGAATGGTTGTAGAGTTTAAAGAGTCACAACGTGTACAGTTTGTCGAAAATTTCGATGATCCTAAAGCCACTACGATTAGCGGAGTAAACAGAGCAGAGCAGCGACAACTGTACGAACAACGAAAAGCTACTGACCTACCAAAGCATGGTATCAAACTGGTAGAGATAGCATTTGATATGTTTATGTATGACAATCAGTACAAAATAGTTCGAAATCCGAAGGAAGATTTATTGAGAGTAAGAGCGCTTTTAAGTGAGGTAAGTTTAGAAGAGGTAAATTTGGATAAATAAGGATGGCGAGAGTGTGTCTTGTCCTGAAATAGGTTTACACAAAACGTAAACAAAAAATGCAAAAATCAAATGAGTACTCAGAATCATTACGACAGCAAATTGTTCAGGAGGTTTTATCTGGCAAACTTACTAAAACCGAAGCTACCCGCTCTCGTCCTCGTTTAGCGCAGCGTAACGAGGATGTTCACTATCTTTGCATTTGC
>CALAYL010000052.1 GCA_937894725.1 uncultured Bacteroidota bacterium | reverse complement strand
CCTATCGTTTAGATGCTCTTTTTTAGCGCAATCGTAAATTCAACTTGAGTCCATAGCTCATAGCCATGGGTTGGAGAGGATATGGATTTACGATATTAGGCTCCCAATGTAAGGCTAGGTCATCGCTCATGTTGAAATCGAAGAGGTGTGCATCTACTGCTGCATCTATAAGATTTAAGCTGTACCATACGGCCATACAAATTGCCGAAATGGTTAAGTTTCGTTTGTGAAAATCGCGCTGGGCTTTCAATGTTTCTGGGTCGGAGTATCCTTGGTATTCCCCTTTGGTTAGAGGGTCATTATCTACTTGCAGGCGATAGGCTTTTCTAGCCTGTTGATAGTTGGTAGCGGTATAGTAAACGGCATAGCTCAGTCCTCCAAAACCTGCATAAACTATGGGTATTTTCCAGTATTTTTTGTTGTAGGCTTGCCCTAGACCTGGCAGTACAGCCGAGAGCCAAACTGCGGTGCGGGGTTTGTGTTTTTTTGCCATTTGCGTACTTTTATTGACCCCTTTTGAGGTATCCTGCACAAAAGTGCTATCTATATCAAACACCAACTTGCTGTCTGAAGAAGAATCGGGTGATCGGAGTTGATTTTCGTACCTCGCTATACGAATAGAATCTTGGATTCGCTTGGTTTCATCTACCCCTTGCGCGTTGAGCTGAGCCATAAAGCACAATGAAGTCCAAAGCAAAAGCAATTTCGGTTTCACGAAAAAATCTTATAGGGATTTGAGCAATTCGCTAATGCGGTCTAGATCATCATCGCTATAAAACTTAATGGCGATTTCGCCTTTGCCTTCTTTAGTACGAATGATATTGACCTTAGTGCCTAAAGAAGAGCCGATTTGATCTTGCATTTTTCGGAGAAAAACATCGGTAGATGAAACCTTAGCCGCAGCTTGAATTTTCTTTGGTTTTGCACTTACGCTTTTTACCAACTCTTCGGTTTGGCGAACGGAAAGGCTTTTTTCGACCACTTCTTTAAACAAACTCAATAAGGTCTGCAAATGCTCTACACCGAGCAATGCTTTGGCGTGTCCCATGGTGATTCGATTGTCGCGAAGGGCAGCTTGCATATCGGGAGGGAGCTTGAGCAGGCGCAAAAAGTTAGTCACCGAACTTCTATTTTTACCTAATCTTTCGGATAGTTTTTCTTGTGTCAATTCACACTCATCCATCAATCGCTTGTAGTTGATAGCAATTTCGAGGGGATTGAGATCTTCGCGTTGTATGTTTTCGATCAGGGCTATCTCTATAGATTCTTGGTCTGATGCCGCTCTTACGTAAGCGGGTATTTCTTTTTTACCTGCCAATTTAGAGGCACGCAATCTTCGCTCTCCAGCGATGAGTTGGTATTTATTATTCTCGATTTTGCGCACAGTGATAGGCTGTATCACTCCATGTATGCCTATTGAGTCTGCAAGATCTTGCAGACTTTCTTCTTCAAATGTAGTTCTAGGTTGAAAGGGATTTACCTCAATCTGATCTAATGGCAAATAAATCACTACCCCTGCATGGTTGGCAATGGATTTAGTGCTTACCTCGTTTTGACTACCTTTGTCTTCGCTGAGGAGTGCGCCTAGCCCTCTACCCAATACGTTTTTCTTTTTATTCTCCAGCATCTTCTTCTAATTTAAATTCTTTTTCTTCATCCGTTAATGTAGTTAACCCATTGCGCTGCAATAGTTCTCTCGCTACAGCCATATAGTTTTGCGCTCCTTTACTTTCAGCATCGTACATAATAGCCGGTTTTCCAAAACTAGGCGCTTCGCCTAGTCGAGTATTACGATGTATCACATTTTCGAACACGATATTCTCAAAATGTTTGTTGATTTCATCTACTACTTGATTGGACAAACGGAGTCTTGGGTCGTACATAGTGAGCAAAATACCTTCAATTTCTAAATCTGGATTTAAACGAGATTGTACGATTTTAATTGTATTGAGCAATTTGCCTAAGCCCTCTAGTGCAAAATATTCGCACTGTACAGGTATCAACACGGAGTCTGAGGCCGTGAGTGCGTTTACGGTAGTCAAGCCCAATGATGGCGAACAATCTATCAAAATAAAATCATAGTCGTCTTTGATTTCGGCTATGATATCTTTCATGATTTGCTCTCTATTAGGCTGATTGATAAGCTCTATTTCAGCCCCTACGAGGTCGAGGTGAGAGGGGAGGAGATAGAGGTTTGGCGTGGCCGTTTCGAGTATGATGTCTTTGGCTTTTACCTCGCCAATCAAACATTCATAGAGACTAACCTTGATGTTTTTAATTTCAAAACCTACTCCAGATGTTGCATTCGCCTGTGGATCCGCATCTATAAGGAGTGTTTTGTATTCTAAAACCCCCAAGCTGGCTGCTAAATTGATAGCAGTGGTGGTTTTGCCTACGCCTCCTTTTTGGTTGGCGAGTGTGATTACTTTTCCCATGTGTTATATATCAAAAGATTGCCCTATTTCGGGTAGTGTGATTGCAATATGCTTGTCTTTAAAATGTGCTTTTACTTTTTGGTGATCGACTTTAATATAGCCAAAGGTATCGAAATGCACGGCTATTACCTGATTGGTTTTGCAAAATGAAGCCGCGATGGCTGCATCTACATAGCCCATCGTAAAGTTGTCGCCTATCGGCAAAATAGCCGCTTTGAGGTGTGGTGTGAAATGGGGTATCAACTGCATATCTATGGTAAGGGCGGTATCGCCAGCGTAATAGACAGATTGGCCTTCGTGGTTGGTAATCAAAAATCCAATAGGGTTGCCTCCATATGCGCCATCTGGAAACGAAGAGGAATGCTGTGCTATAGTGCAGCGTACGGTGCCAAAATCAAATGCAAACTGCCCACCTGTATTCATAGGCAAACTGTTGGTGATGCCATTTTTTGTAGCCCAATCGATTATTTCCCAGTTGGCAATCACCTTGGCTCCCGTGCGCTTAGCTATCGCTAGCGCATCGTCTATATGGTCAAAATGTGCGTGCGAAAGCAAGATGTAATCTGCCTCAATGCTATTGATATCAATAGCCTTAGCCGCTTCGTTTTGTGTTATAAAAGGGTCAAAAAGTAGGTTTTTGCCACTTATTGTGAGCGAAAAGCAAGAATGACCGTAGTATGTGAATTTCATAGCTACAAATTTAACCAATCTTGAGTAGGCATTTGGGTCAATTCTCAACTTTTAAACAAAAAAATGTGCAAGTGTATGTGGATGAAGTGTGGATAATGTGTGGAAAAACTCATTTTATTCAATTGTTGGCTTTATACATAAAAAAAGCCTCCAAGTTTGGAGGCTTTTGAAATCTGAGTTTTAAAAGAGATTATAGAGAAAGTGTACTAAGTACTTCGTTCATGTTTCGTACAGCTTCGGCACTTTTGTTGAAGAGTTCTTGTTCTTCTGTAGTTAGTTTGTAGTCCACTATTTTTTCAACTCCATTGCGACCTATCACTACAGGTACACCTAAGCAAATGTCTTTTTGTCCATATTCTCCATCGAGCGCTACGCAACACGGGAATACCTTTTTCTCGTCACGAACTATGCTTTCTACTAATTCAGCCCCTGCTGCACCTGGTGCATACCATGCAGATGTACCTAATAATTTAGTAAGTGTAGCACCTCCTACCATGGTATCTGCGGCTACTTGTTTTAGTTGGTCAGCAGAAAGGTACTCGCTCACAGGCAATCCATTAAGTGATGCTTGACGTGTAAGTGGTATCATGGTGGTATCTCCATGTCCGCCTATCACTACAGCTTGTAGATCGTTTGATGAGCATCCGATAGCTTGCTTGAGGTTGTATTTGAAACGGGCACTATCCAATATACCGCCCATCCCTATCACTCTGTTTTTAGATAAACCACTTGATTTGAGTGCGAGGTAAGTCATGGTGTCCATTGGGTTAGAGATGATCACGAAAATAGCCTCTGGTGAATGTTTTAAAATATTTTCAACCACGCTCTTTACGATAGATGCGTTGGTACCTATAAGTTCTTCGCGGGTCATGCCTGGCTTACGTGGTATGCCTGATGTGATTACGACTACGTCAGAGCCCGCAGTTTTAGTAAAGTCGCTTGTAGAGCCAATCACATTGGTATCAAAACCGCACAATGAAGCCGTCTGATTAATGTCCATAGCCTTGCCTTCGGCAAAACCCTCTTTAATGTCTAGCAATACAAGTTCAGAGGCTAATTCTCTGCGGGCAATGTTGTCAGCGCATGTAGCTCCTACTGCTCCTGCGCCTACTACTGTTATTTTCATTTTAGTGTTAAAGTTTAAATAGTTTTGTAAAAAATGTGTTTAATTTGACTAAGCAAACCTAATCAAATAGCGAAATACTAAAAACTGTTTAAGATTATTTTTGTTATCAATTTATCAACTTACTAATTTAAAAAATGAAAAAATTCGCTAGCTACTTTGTTCTACTCTTTATTGCTATGTCATCTATACAGGCGCAAACTTGGTGCGGGATGGAGCATGACCATCAATATGAACAATTTTACAAGTCCCTACCAAACAGTAGCTTTCAGCCAAGTTCATCAAGAGCATCGACTATTTATATACCAGTATTCTATCATCTCATAGGTGCTGCAAATCGAACAGGTACTATGCGCCTAGCAGAAGTATTGCAGTCTCATTGTGAACTAAATCAAGCGTACGCATCTGCTGATATCCAATTTTATATTGTAGGGATTGACTCAATATTTGATCAGAGCTACTATGTGTTTGCGAATTCAAGTACGGGCGATGCTATTATGCGTACATTAAACATTCCTAATGTTTGCAATATTTATATAAACGATGATCCTCGAGGAGTGTGTGGTTATGCCTATTTTCCAGGAAGTGGACCTAATGGAGGGGGGATTTTTATTAAAAAAGGATGTTATGGTACAGGAAGCACAACATTGATTCATGAAATGGGGCATTACTGTGGGTTGCCGCATACATTCGAGACCTATGGTGGAACAGAATATGTTGATGGAACGAATTGTGCTTCGGCTGGAGATAGGTTTTGTGATACACCAGCAGATTTTCTAGACTATAGATGGTCTTGTCCATATACTGGCAATCAAACTGACCCTAAAGGAGCACTTTACAAAACGGTTTTAGATGGTACGCTTTACATGTCATACTCTAATGATGGCTGTCAAAATAGATTTAGCCCAGCCCAGCAAACCTATATGTACAACACACTCAAAAATCAACGTTCAAATCTTGTCAACAATGGATTTACAGGTTTCGTTCAGTTTGATAGCACTAGTTTGGTGTCGCCATTAGCAGACGATACTACGATATCTGCTTCAAGTGCCACCTTTATATGGAACTCAGTGCCTGGTGCGCAATATTATTTATTTCAAATACCAAGTCCAAACCCAAATGTGATCTATGCTGATACCGTAGTTGCAGATACATTTGTAACCATTAAAAATCTTTTGATTAATAGGGCTTATCTGTATCGTGTGCAAGCATTTAGCTACCTATCCAATTGTAATGTGTTTACTGCTACGCGACCTTTCAAAACAGCTAGTATCAAGATAGATGCAGTTGTAAAAAATCCATGTTTGGGCATGAATGATGGGAATATAAAAATAACCCCTAATGGAGTAGGTGCACCTTATAATATTCAATGGAGCAATGGAAATAGCAATGATAGTATTTACGGGCTTGCTGTGGGTATGTATGCAGTAACTGTAGTGGGCTCTAATGGAGAGATAGCGACAACGAGTGTGTCGCTTAAATCGGGAATATTGATGGAGTCCACTTTTTATGTTCAGAATGGCAAAGTAAATATCAATGTCTATGCAGGAGAAGGGCCTTACACTTATCTTTGGTCAGATGGCAGCACTTCTAGTGTTTCACTTGGTGGCGTAGCTAGTTATTGGGTAAAAGTAACGGATGCCAGAGGTTGCGAAACTTTGTTTACCTATTATCCAACTGCTGTTGACCACATTGAGAAAGGAGCTATAGTAGCCGAAGTGTATCCCAACCCGATAGATAAAAATGATAAATTCAATATTGCATTAATTGCTAATGCATCGCAAGAAGCATCAATCAGTATCGTAGATATGCAAGGTAAAAAGATTATTGCTCAAACGACTTTATTGAACTATGGACAAAATTTATTGACATTTGATACCCCACTCTTGAGTCAAGGAATCTATGTGATAGAAATAAAAACTGCGACCGATAAGATGACCAAACGATTGCTTGTAAAATAGATAACGTAATGCATAAATTAGTTTAGCTATCGGTGGATAGCTAAACTTTTGTTTTTACTATATTCTTGAAAAAAAATAAATCTATTTTCGCCACACAAAAACAGCATGTGAGCAAACTTCCTTCAAATAAAGCGTATGATGTAGTCGTGATAGGTGCGGGTATAGGCGGACTAGTAGCCGCATCTATACTCAGTAGAGCGGGGCTTTCGGTATGTGTACTCGAAAAACAAGCCATTCCCGGAGGCTACTTAATGGGGTTTCAACGCAACCGGTTTCAATTTGATACGGCCATCCATTGGCTCAATCAATGTTTGCCAGGAGGTATGACCCATACGATATTTGAATCATTGGGTACCGACTATCCAAAAGCGACTGCGCAAAGGAGAGTAAAACGCTTTATTGGCGATGACTTTGACTACCTCATGACAAATAATCCTGATGAATTTAAAGCGCTATTGCAAGCAAAATTTCCGCATGAACGAAAGGGTTTGGAGCGTTTTTTCAACATGACAAAAAAAATAGGTGATGGTATTCTTAGAAGTGGTCATGTAATTCGTACTACAGATACCATGACTTTTTCAGAAAAAGTAAAAAACGGCTGGAAGGTGTTTAAATACATCATGCCTTTTTTTAAACATCTACCCTATACAGGCGATAATGGCGTGAGGAAAGGGTTGAATCGCTATTTCAAAGACCCCAAATTGCATGCACTATTTGCATCTGAAAGTGATATGATGTCGTGTATTATACCTATTGCATGGGCGTATGTGGGCGATTTTCAAAACCCACCCATAGGCGGAGGTCAATCGTTTGCAGATTGGCTTAGGCATGTAGTGGAATCGCTAGACAATGAGGTCTGCTACCACTCCGATGTGCAAGAAGTATTGCTCGATGGAAATAAAGCGGTGGGTGTAAGAGTGAAGCATAGAGAAGAGGAGTACCAAATCAAGAGCAAATACGTTTTGGCGGCTTGTGATGTAGAACTTTTGTACAAAAAGATGCTGCCAACAGCTCAAGTACCTGCTGAGCTACTCAAGAATCTCGAAAATGCTGAAATGTATAGCTCTTCACTTACGCTTTCTGTGGCACTAGATTGTACCGCAGCTGAGTTGGGCTTTAATGAAGAAATGGTTTTTATTTCTAGACAAGATATCGCCAGAGATGAGCATATGGGTGGCGACCCCGAAAAAACAGAAATCATAGTACTCGCCCCATCGCATCGTGATCCAGCGATGGCTCCAGAAGGCAAAGGGAGTATCACTATTTTTATGCCCGCAGAAATACATCACCACAATTATTGGGGAGCTACGAGAGATGAAAACGGGGAATATATCCGAGGAGAAGCTTATCAAAAATGCAAAGAAAAAATAGCAGAGATGTTGCTCCAGAGAGTAGGAGAGAAGATGAAGGTTGCACTTCGTGACCATGTTTTGTTTTATGAAGTTGCCACACCCATTACTCACTATCGCTATACAGGAAATAAGAATGGTACAATGATGGGTGCACGCCCGGGCAAGGTCAACTATCAGGCTAAAATAGCGCATTACAAAACAGCATTTGAAAATCTATATTTAAGTGGACATTGGGCAGAGCTAGGTGGTGGAGTGCCTATTGCCGTCAAGGCTGGTAGCAATGCCGCTTTAATCGTCATGCAAAAGGAAAATCCCCAAGCATTTAGGTTGTATTGTGATTATTTGGATGGGAAAATCGATGCCTCAAAAGTAAGAGCTAGTAAAGATTTAAAACACTATCCCGATAATTGGGAACGAGCGCTCACTCCCGCAGAGCTATTGAGCATAAGAAGGCAAAGAGAAAACAACACTTAACTGGTGAAGTTTTTTTACTTTCTCTTTATTTATCATGGTATTGTAGAAAGGGAAAATGATGATACATTAGAGATTGATTAGCTTTTCTCAATTCATAATAGGTCTTTTACCTCATCCATTGATTCCAATACTTTTTTTGCGTAACTACAAAGAGGAGCGATTTTTACATTCCGCTCTCTTGCAAATGCAACTGCTTCGAGCACTAGTTTTTTTGCAAGCCCTTTTCCTGCAAATTCACTTCCTACTTCAGTATGATCAATTACAAACCTCATTTCTTCTTTCCAGTAATAGGTCATTTCACCAGCTTTCATTCCATCAAAAAAAAGGGTGAACATTCCTTTTTTCTCATCTTCTTCTCGCGTTATTTTTGTCATAATAAAAAATTATTTAAAACGCCTTTCGATTCTTGTGTCTGGTACCAACCAAAGCAAAGCTACGAGTATAAAAATAATGACACCAATGAAAGGTTGAACAAACGCTGTTAATACAGCGATAACATATAAAAGTATAGACACATTGCCCTTATAATCGCTACGGTATGCTTTAGTTAAAATGGATTCATTCCCTTCACTTTTCATTACACAATAAGCAAGTATTTTGTACGCAATGGCAGCAAAAAGAAGAACAATGCCATACATCATTACAGGCACTTTTTCAAAGTGATTTGTGCCCATCCAGCCCGTTACAAAAGGGAAGAGGGATAACCAAAAAAGTAGGTTGAGATTTGCCCATAATATCCGACCATTCACTTTGGTTGTAGCCTGCATCATATGGTGGTGGTTATTCCAGTATATACCGATATAAATAAAGCTACCTAGATAGGTCAAAAAGATGGGTAGTGTTGACTTTAGGGCTTGTAATGTATTGCCTTCGGGTACTTTCATTTCCAATACGGAAATTGTAATGATAATGGCCATCACCCCATCGCTAAATGCTTCTAATCGTCCCGTTTTCATTGGCTTGTTTTCGATGATAAAAATTTATGCTTTTTAGCAATACAATTCTCAAATATCCAGAATTTGGTTTAAAAAAGCTAAAAGACATTTAATTATAGCTGCTTTCCTATTAATTATTGGTAGCTTTATTAAAATTTAGTAAAGATGAACACAGATAAAATAATTATTGCCAACCTAAAATGTTCTGGTTGTGAAAATACAATCAAAACTAAACTTATGGCTATCGAAGGAGTGGAAAGTGTGGAGATAAATAAAGAGGAAGATACAGTCACTGTTGATCATATTGAGTCTGTGAGCCGTGAAGTTTTGACAAAAAAATTGCTCTCCTTGGGTTACCCAGAAGCTACTGAAGAAAACGGGCTTTTAGTGCAGTTAAAGAGTTATGCTAGCTGTATGGTAGGGCGAATAAATAAATAATCTGTTTTACAGAAGTTATTTATTGTCTTAAATATCTCTTTTTTTTGTAAAATCAACCACATAGTTGAAGCCTAAAAACAGCGTGTGGTTTGATTCTGCTTTTGTGCCTTCTTTTTTGATAAGTAGTTGATTTAGATAGCCTAGTTGTACTGTGCCTTTTTTGTTGAATTTGTACCCTAGCCCAACATAGACTCTATTTTGATCAGGTAGATTGTAGTTTACATTTTTACCAAAACTGACAAACATTTCATCCCAAGTCGAAACAAAAATAGTACCCGTACACATCGTTTTTTTATTTAGCGGGATAGTTATCATAGTTCGATAACGAAATCTGTTTTTATAGGAAAAGTTTTCTTTTAAATAACTACCATCATTTTGCAATACTTTGTGTTCTTGCCAACGCTGTTCCATTCTTGCCCTTTGCTCAAAAAATACTCGACCCACGCTATGCTTTACACTTATCTGTTCAAAAATGCAATGTAGGTTTTCCGTTGTTTTTGCAGGTTGCTTTCCATATTGGTAATTCCAAGTATATACATATCCAATAGGACTAACTGTGATGGTTTTTGTCAAAAAAACATCTAACATTCCTCTTATTTGGTGTTGTTGATTGTATTTGAATTCATTAAATCGTAGTTGTCCTTCAATGTAAAATCCTACATATTTATTTGCTCTGATGTTAAGTGATGGGTTAAACCAATTGTTGAATTGATGATCTGTATTTCTTGGGGAGCCCTGAGCTAACTTGATGTTTGATAAACTAGGTATCAATACTACAAAGAAAACAAGACTAGTTTGTAATACTGCTTTATTCATTAATCAATTATTATCAAGTACGTTGAAAAATTATAATCTTATTGTTAAGGCAATATTATCATTTGGTGAAAAATGGAGAGTGCATGTGAACCATATACAGCTAACATTTTGGTAATAAAGAAAAAGCGATAAGCATTTACAATAGAGTTAATACTTACAGCTTTTATATATATCAATAGTGTGATGTAAACTGTGATTATCTCAACAAAGTGATATTCCCCGTTTGACTCTTTGTTTTAGTACCATTCATCAAAACTCTTATTTCATATATATATGCTCCTACAGGACAGGCTACGTCTTTAAACGTACCATTCCAAAAATCTCTTTCATCAGTCGTATAAAATATTCTTTCGCCCCAACGATTAAAAATTCGGAGGTCAATAAACTTCACATTACCTATCAATTTAAATCTAAACAAATCATTGTTGCCATCATTGTTTGGAGAAAATGCTGTAGGTATTAGAATGAAGTTCTCATCTACAGTACAAGAATTGAAAGTGACATTTATACTTTTAGATGTTTCACATCCATTCACATCAGTAGCCGTAATAGCAAATGCTCCTGAAGTTTTTGGGGATATGGTTTGAGTCGTGTCACCAGTACTCCAGTTATACGAAACATAACTTGTACCTGCATCAATAACCAATGTTGAATCAACACATAAGGTAGTGTCATTTCCAAGGCTGATAGCTGAAACGCTTCGTTGAGTAACTACAGCAGATGCCGTACCAGTACATCCCGCATCAGATGCTGTCACGCTATGTGTTCCATGAGTTACAGTTATGTCTGCAGTTGTGTTGCCATTGCTCCAAACATAGCTGCTACCTCCACTAGCGGTGAGTGTGGTGTTTTTTGAAGGGCAATGGTTTAAATCGCCTCCGATACTGATTACAAGGTTTGACAATTCAGTAACTGTAGCACTTGCTGTAGCTGTACAACTATTAGCCCCAGTTACGATTACGGTATATGTTCCTTGTGTTACTGTTACCGCAGCTGCGCTTCCTATGTTATTAGCACTTGCATCATTCCATGCGTAGCCAATCCCGCCACTTGCAGTCAGTGTGGTGTTGCTTCCTACGCAATAGCTCAAATTTCCACTAATACTTGCTACAGGTTCTTGCAGTTGCGCGCTATTACTAAATGCGTTACTAGCATTCGAGCTACAAGACCCATCATCGGCTATCACCGTATAGTTCGTTCCATTTGTCATACCACTTATAGCTCCCCCCGCTCCCACAGCAGGTCCAGATGGTGTAAAGTTATAAGTGTATGACGCATTATAATTAGTTATCGTACTACTGCCATCAGCAGTACACGAAGGAGCAGTAGAAGTGATAGCCGGTGCCACAGGAGGGACAATCGCAGCCGCATTACTAAAAGATGCACTAGCATTAGATGAACAAGTACTATTTGTGGTTATTACAGTATAGCTAGTACCTAATGTCATACCACTGATAGCACCTCCAGCGTTTACAGTAGGTCCAGATGGTGTAAAGGTGTATGATTGTGTAGCTACATAGTTGTTAATTGTGCTGCTCCCGCTGTTTGTACAGGTAGCAGCAACTGCTGTGATTGTTGGAATAGCAGGGGTAGGTAACAGAGCGCTATTACTAAATGTATTACTAGCATTCGAGTTACATGACCCATTATTGGCTACCACCGTATAGTTCGTTCCATTTGTCATACCACTTATAGCTCCCCCCGCTCCCACAGCAGGTCCAGATGGTGTAAAGTTATAAGTGTATGATGCATTATAGTTACTTATCGTACTACTGCCATCTGCTGTACATGTTGGTGCAGATCCTGCAATAGTAGGTATAGCTGGGGGCGAAATTGTGGCCGCATTTGAAAACGAGTTACTCGGTGTAGATGTACATCCAGTAACGCCCGCTACTACTGTATAACTTGTACCTATAGTCATACCTGTTATCACTCCGCCTGCACCTACAGTAGGGCCACTTGGTGTAAAAGTATAAGGCAATGTGGCATCATAATTGCTAATGGTACTTGATCCAGCAGTAGCACAAGTAGCTGCTGTACTAGAAATGAGGGGAGTTGCTGGTAAAGGAGTAGTGGTTACATAAGTTATCAATACGCCTCCAGCTGCGCCTCTTCCTCCTGGGCTGTCACCGCCACCAGCGCCACCACCACCTAAAGCAGTTCCCGCAGCAGCTGTAACAGCGCCACCAGCACCGCCCGATGGGCCAGCACCACTACCACCATTACCACCGTTACCGCCACTACCTCCATTGCCATTACTACCAGTTGTGTTTGTAGTGCCTCCACTCGCAGTGCCCCCACTTCCACCGCTCCCAGTACTACCACCAGTACCACTACCACCAGTCCCTCTTTGTCCTCCATTTGCAGTTAGGCTTACTGCGCCACCACCTTGGGCTGTTCCACTAAAGGTAGTAGCTCCACCATTGTTGCCATTGTTTCCGCTAGAGCCATCTCCACCACCACTACCACCGCAGCCTCCTGCGCCTATGCTATATGAAAAAGTAGAGCTAGGTACTACATTTATAGTAATCGTAGTGTATCCACCACCGCCAGCTCCACCTCCTCCACGAGTATTGAATAGCCCGCCATTACTTCCACCACCACCACCACCTGCACCACCACCACCACCATATATCTCAATGGATATAGAGGTCACATTGCATGGCACGGTCCATGTACCAGCAACTGACGCTGCTCCGCAACCTACAGGTCCAGATAATGTAACGTTTTGTGCATTTGATTCAAAAGCAAAAAGTAAGGAAATGATGAAGAATAAATAGTGGAAATTCATTTTGATTGGTTTAGTTAAAAAATGCTTTTAACGAATATAAGACTACTAATATATAAAAAGTCCTTAATTGCGGTTATTAATTTTTAGGCTATTTATTTATCAATAAAAACGAATCAAACAAAAGTTTTTTTACATTTAAAAATGTATAGTGATTTATATACAACTTAAACATAGCAATAGTTTCAATCGTATATAGAATTAAAAATAGAAGTTGATTTTTGTCATTTAAATGTCATCTTTTTTAAATAGCATCTCAATTTTCTCAAATACATCGTTATAGCTATGTGCATTGAAAGTGGACAGAAAAATGAAACAAATGTTTGGTCAATTAAAAAGAACGACTATTTTTGAAAACTTTGAAATGTTAACCTTAAATTTTAAAACAAAAACAATCAAACTATGGCACAAGCAGCAACTGCAAAAAAAAGTGGTGGATTTAATTTCTCAATTTTAGTAATCCCTATCTCCTTCGTGGTATCGGTGTTATTCTATAAATTCGTTTGTGGAGACCCATCACGTTTCTTAGCTAATGGCGATCCAAAGCCAGGCGACTATTTAGCACTCGTATATAAAGGCGGATTTATCGTACCTTTATTATTCACACTTTTGTTGACTACATTCGCATTTACTATCGAGCGTTTCTTAACGTTGAACAAAGCTGCAGGAGCAGGAAACACAGAAGCGTTTTTACAAAAAATCAAAACATCGCTTACTAATGATGATATTAGTGGTGCTATTGATGCTTGTACAAAACAAAAAGGCTCAGTAGCTAATGTAGTGCAAGCAGGATTGCATAAATACAGTGCAATGTCTGCTAATAAGGAACTCACTACTGAACAAAAAGTATTGAACATATCTAAAGACATCGAAGAAGCTACTGCACTCGAAATGCCATCATTGCAACAAAACTTGCCAATCTTGGCTACAATCGCATCTGTAGCTACACTCGTAGCGCTTTTGGGTACGGTATTGGGTATGATTCGTGCATTCTCAGCATTGGCTACTTCAGGTACACCTGACCCATCGGCACTTTCTGCAGGTATCGCAGAGGCACTCATCAATACCGCTATCGGTATCGGTACATCAGCTGTAGCTATCATTTTCTACAACATTTTTACAAGCAAGATTGACTCTCTTACTTATGCAATCGATGAAATCGGATTTAGCATAGCGCAAACTTTCGCTGGAAAGAAAGGGTAATCAATTTATTGTATTAATAAAAAAAATAAAACATGCCTAAAATACATGTAGCAAAGAAAAGTACGGCAGTAGATATGACCGCCATGTGTGACGTGTCATTTCTACTTCTTACTTTCTTTATCCTCACAGCCAAGTTTAAACCAGCCGACCCTGTGATGATAGATATACCAGCTTCGCGCTCGCAAACCAAAATTGAAAAAGCACTTGTAGTGTCTGTTGATAAAGATGGAAAGGCGTATTTAGCACTTTCATCACAAGAAATAAGAAGAGCCACTCTCGATAACATGATAGAGCGGATGGGTGATGCTTATCCTCAGCTCAAGTCATTGACTGAGTCTCAAAAAAAGGTCTTTTCATTTATTGAAGTGTTTGGTACCCCTATCGAAGATATGCCAAGAGTACTTTCGATGAGTGGACCAGAGTATAAAACATATCAAGAAAAGCAACTCCCGGGAATCCCTAAAGATTCCACAAAAAATCAACTGGGCGAATGGGTTATGGCAGCTCGATATGCTGATCCTAAAATGAAAATAGCGGTGAAGGGTGATAAATTCACTAACATACAAGCTGTGCAACGAGTAATGGCCGTTTTTAAAGAAAAGGATATAAATCGTTTCAACTTGATTACTTCACTTAGTGGTGGTCCTGCAGAAGAGGAGAAGGCTCCTGAATAATTTTTTAAGAATGAAAATACAAAGATTGATATGGCAGAATTAGATACCTCCGGAGGGGGGGGGCATGGTAAAGATGGGAAGATACGTTCCAAAAAAATGTCCACCAGAGTTGACCTTACACCCATGGTTGACTTAGCTTTCCTTTTGATTACTTTCTTTATGTTAACGACTACCATGAATAAGCCATCGGCCATGGAGCTCAATATGCCTAAAAAGGAAGAAAAAATAGATGATAATGTAGATATAGCTGAGTGTCAAGTACTCAATATACTTGTCGATACACTCGATGCAGTGTGGTACTATGATGGACTCAAAGTAGCTGATTTACAAAAAACAACATTCGATGGAGATAATGGCATCCGCAAAGCTATTATCCGAATGGGTAAAAGAGTAAAAGACGGTAGTTGTTTGAACTCAAAGGGTGAAAACAGACAGTTTGTTTGCTTAATAAAACTACTTCCAGGAGCACGCTACAAAAATATGGTCGACATTTTGGATGAAATGGATATCAATAAAGTACCAGTTTATGCTATACAAGATTATGACCCTATGGAAAAAGAGGCGGTGGACAATGGCGGGAACGTAAAAACATTCGCAAGAGAATAATTTGTGGAATTTATTAACTAATTGCACCTTAATAGCAAGATAAATCAAAACATGAGCGCAACAACAAATTCATACGAAGGCTGGTCATTTAACGATATCGTTTTTGACAAGCGAAACAAAGACTACGGTGCTTACGATTTGCGAAAGCAAACCACTAAGAACTCGGGACTAGGTATCATCGGAGCCGTTACGTTTGCAGTACTCTTTATCATCGGTAGTAATATCGATTGGTCTTTTTTAGAAAAAAAGGAAGCAGAAGAGTTTGTGGAAACTTCGGTAACCTTGGCCGAGCCGCCACCTCTCAATGAGAAAGCACCGCCACCGCCACCACCGCCAC
The DNA here is from genome assembly GCA_937894725.1 of uncultured Bacteroidota bacterium. Classification (GTDB taxonomy): domain Bacteria; phylum Bacteroidota; class Bacteroidia; order Chitinophagales; family LD1; genus CALAYL01. The sequence goes on along the minus strand of CALAYL010000052.1, from coordinate 15,268 downwards.
CGCCACCGCCACCACAACGTCCTACGGTGAAGTTCTTGGAGATGGTAGTAAAGAAAAATGAAGAGGTACGCGAGGAAGAGCCAATCACTGAGATCAAAGAAATTAAAGAAAACGTAGAGATTTCAAATAAAACTCGTGAAGGGGATATCAATGCTGAACCAGCAATAAAAGAGCCCGTAATCACTGAAGCTCCTGTAGTAGAACCGCCAAAAGTATTTACGATAGTGGAGCAAATGCCTGAGTTTCCGGGTGGAGAAGGAGCCTTGTTCAAATTCATCCAAGAAAATATCAGCTATCCTCCTATGGAGCGCGACAACGATATTCAAGGTCGTGTAATCGTAGGATTTGTAGTAAACGAAGACGGCTCTGTATCTGAAGTAGGTGTTAAAAAAGGCGTGAGCGCTGGACTAGATAAAGAGGCGGTAAGAGTTGTAAAACAACTTCCTAAATTTAAACCTGGTAAGCAACAAGGAAAAGCCGTGAAAGTGGCCTACGTACTACCTATCATGTTTAAATTACAGTAATTTTTTGAATATTACCTTTAAAAAGGTCATGGGTGCTAACCATGACCTTTTTCATTAAAAAAAGATTAAAAACCTTTTAACCCAGTACTAAAAACTAATTAAACTTATATATTTAACTCAATGTTTGATTTTAAAAAAATACTATCACAACCCGCCCTTACCCTCAGAGGGGTAGTGGCTATAATTTATGTTTGCTTTGGTATTTACCTCTTTTTTAATCTATACTATCTTGGGTTCGTGCAGAGAGAATATAGACCTATACTAGCTGCTGTTATTTTACTTTATGGAGTGTATCGACTTTACCGATTTGGGGTAGAAATAAAAGAGCCGCAGCAATAAGATGACACGTTATGTTTGGATACTTTTGATAGCATTTATATGGCCTTTATCGGGCTGTAAAAATCGGGTGTATGTTGACCCTATCGAGAATATAAATAAAGGGGAGATCACGATTTTGTGTGATCAAGAACTTAGATATGTGATGATGCAGCAAGTCGAAGTTTATGAGGGTTTGTTTGATGGTTCAAAGTTAAATTTCATCTACCTTACAGAGCCTGAATTGATGAAAGCGCTTTACAACAGAGAAGCGCAAGCTGCAGTGATAGGTCGAAGGCTTACCGATAAAGAGCGTAAAGACTTGCAAGCTATAGACACCATAATACCTAGGGAACATGTGGTAGCCACAGATGCGCTTGCTATTATAGTGGGTAAACAAAGTCCTATTAAAAAAATAGGCTATGCAGATTTTTTAGCAGAGCTAAATGCTAGCAAACCTAAATATCAATACGTATTTGCGAATAAGCAAAGTGGGCTATTACAGTCATTTGACTTCTTCCAAAATGCGCAAAGCGGCAGCTCTTTTTTTGGTTTAGATTCAGTAGATGCATTGATAGATTACCTTCAGCAAAATGATAATGCTATAGGCTTTATTTCGTTTTCTAAAATCAGTGATGAAGACAATGCACGAGCAAACGAGCTTCTAAAAAAAGTTAATATTGTAAATGTCGAAATTCAAGACTCAACTGGCAAAATGATGACTACTAGGGCATCACAGGCAGATATATCCGAAGAAGTGTATCCTTTCTTAAGACCGATAAACTACCTTTTACTTAACCCAAAAGAAAGAATTGGTATAGGCTTTGCAAACCATTTAAATAGGACGAGTGGCTCAAAACTTTTTTTGAAAACAGGATTGATACCTGCTCGAATGCCTGAAAGAGATTTTATAATAAACAATGATGAAATTAAAACGTCTAAAAACTAAATCAACGATGACCATGAAAAAAGGAATCATAGGGATGGCGCTTTTGGTAGCCTCCGCTTCTACAAATGCTCAAACCTTGGGTGATGCTAGAAGAGAGCTCGATAATGAAAATTATGCTCGTGCCAAAAACATGTTTGTAAAATTATTGGCTGATCCATCCAATGATAAAAATCAAGTGGCTTATTATCTAGGTAATGCTTTTCTTAAACTTGAAGAACCTGACTCTGCAAAGTATTATTATCAAATGCTAGGCGAAGGAAACAAATCTCCTTGGGGCTATTTGGCAAGTGGCAGATTAGCTTTGATGAGCAATGACAAAGTGAAGGCAAAAGAACTTTTTGACAAAGCAGCTATCATTACAAAGATGAAAAATTCTGAGGTGCTCTATCAAGTGGGTGACGCCTGGTATAAGCCAGAAGTGATAGATTTGAAACAAGCTATTGGTTTTTTTGAAGATGCCTATAAAATTGACATCAAAAACAGCGCAAATATGTTAGCACTAGGCGATGCCTATTTGGACAACAATGAGGGTGGAAAGGCACTTAGCAAGTATGAAAGTGCAGCAGAGGTAAATCCTAAACTCGCTATGGCGTTTATCAAAATAGGTCGGGTGAATGTACAAGGACAAATCTATGACGATGCAATCGCAGCCTTTAAAAAAGCGATTGCGCTTGAGCCAGATAATGCCATTGCACACAAAGAGTTAGGCGAATCATACTATCGTGCTAAAAAATATGATTTGGCAAAGCCAGAGCTTAAAAAGTATATCGATTTAACGCCAGAAGACGCTAGTGCCAAAACGAAGTTTATCTCTTTCTTATTTCAGTTGAAAGAGTATGAGCAAGTGGTTACAGAGGCCACTCAAATGCTCAAAGAGGACACTACCAATTTTATTCTTTTGCGTAGTCTGGCATTTGCTAACTATGAATTGAAGCGATATAAAGAAGGATATGAGTATGCTAAAGCGTTTTGGAAGTATGCTAAGCCAGCTAAGGTTAAGCCAGTAGATTATATCTATTCTGCTCGACTAGCTTCTATGAATGGGGACAGTGAGCAAGCACTCAATTTCTTTAAAACCGCATTGCAAACCGAAAAGGAAAATCCAGAGTTGATTTTTGAGTATGGCAAAGCACTATGGTCTGCTAAAATGTATGATGAAGCCGTAGCACAATTTAGCAAAAAAATAACTGATTTTGGTGGTGGCTCGCTAGATTATTACTATCTCGGTAGAGCAAACTATTCAGGAAAGCATTATGCAGCAGCAGATTCGGCATTTGCCGTATTTGCTGAGCGAAATCCTACTTCGCCCGATGGGCATATCTGGAGAGCGAAATGCAACTCTAGCATTGATGCCGAGATGAAGACAGGTGCAGCACTGCCACATTATCAGAAATTTATCGAATTGGCAGCGGCAGAACCAGATAAAAACAAGCGTAATCTGATAGAAGCCTATTCATTTATGACCGCCTATTTTGCTAATGCAAAAGACATGGAAACAGCCAAAGCGAATCTAGCCAGAGCAGCTGCGCTAGATCCTAATGATGAGTTCGTAAAAGAATTGCAAAAAGCGATTAAGTAAGTTTTGGGCGATAACTATAAAAACCCGAAAAGTGTATTACACTTTTCGGGTTTTTTATTGGGCGTTTTGTTATACTTAGTATAGAAGTGGCTTGTGAAGTCTAGCGTCATTGCGGGCTTGACCCGCAAACTGGATTGGGTTGGTCTATGTTTAGTTATGAGGTGAAGACTTAGCTAGGGGGGGGATAAGTTTTCAATCCATATTGTATTATCCCCTACTTCTTCCAAAACACTAAAAGCGCAGTTTCTACCCCCAAGAAAAGGAGAGCGAGTAGCAAACAGTATTTCCAAAGAGGAGTGCCTCTGGCGAGATCTTTAGAGATAGATACGGCTTCCATGCCAGCGGTATTGATGATGGCAAGGTTGGGGTTTGATTGGAGTAGTGTCTCTTTGCTCGTATAATCCAGTATAGACTCTTTGCGGTCGTAGTTGAGGGCAATGCTCGCCTCATCTGCTTTGTCGTCCGCTATGGCCTTAAAAAAGCCTGCTTCTTGCACATTCTCCTTGGGTTGAAGGTAGGTTTTGTTGCCGATAGTGTATTGCTCGGGTATAAATTCGATGCCTTTGCCTATCATGCGAATGGCACTTTCTTTTTTTACCGTCTTGGCTACTAATTCAATGGGCGATTTAGCACCTATGGTAGCTGCAATAGCCGCAGATTTGGCACTATTGATAGCCATTTTGAATAGAAGAGGAGCAAACATTGAATGCACCACCATTTCGTTTGTTTTACCATTGAGCGGTGAGGTGAAAAGATATAGATAGCCATTGGCTACTTTAGCGGCAATAATCGACTTCTCCTTATTTTTGAGCGAGAAAATGCTTTCGGTAGGAATATTGCCCAGGGTAAAGGGAAAATATTTTTTGACCATAGGCATTTTTAGGTTGGTCGGTATTTTGTCAAACAAATCGCGCACTAGTTTTTGCGAAAGATTGATTTCGCCACCAGCTACATCTTCGGTGACTAGAGGATTCAATTTACCTGCATTTATGCTACTCAAAAAGTTGTTTAACGAAGCTATGTCTGCCTTTTCGCTAGGAAAAACTGCCAATGCTCCTCCATTTGCTACAAATTTTTTGAGTTCATCGGCTAGTCCGCTCGACACGTTTTGTACATTGGAGAGTATCACAAAATTAGTATTAGCTAATGACGCATAATTGATATTACCGATAGGTGAGCTCGTAAAATCAAACTCAGATTGATGAGCAAAAATGGCGGCTATATAATTTCCTGCATCGGTTTCTTTCCATTCTTGTACCTTGATTTTGTCCAACACATTGTAGGCTAAAAAGTACTTGTCATCAAAGGTGATAGGGTAGTCTTCGAGCGCTATAGTCGCATTGTTCCACCCCGCTTTGTCTATCGTAAAGGACAAGGTGTCGTAACGGTACGAACCCGCTTTAACTGATGGATTGGAGAGGGCTTTTGATTGCTCATTGATAGTGAGCGAAAGCCTTATGGATTGTGCATCTTCATCACCTGCATTGCGCACTTTTACAATGAGTTTGTTTTTCTGATTGAGCAGTTGTATAGGTTCGTAAAAAAAGCAAGTATCTATAAATAGGTTGGCTTGTTTTTGCGATACGAAAGGAATGAAGTTAGTTTTGATTTGTTTTAGATTTTCAATCAATCCCATATTTTTTTGGGCATCCGAAAGGAGGTAAGCGATTTGATTGGGCGAGTTGTCGCGCCCCAGTACATCGGCTTGGCGCTTTTGTACCTCGCTCCAGGTTCTGCTCGAAGGGCTCGTTTTTACCTCATCTATCAGTGTTAGCGCTTCTTCTTTACTTAATAATCGCTGTTGTTTTCCACTAAAATCGTTGGTCAATAGCTGAAACAAATCATCATTTGCATATCCTTTAACAATAGCAGAAGCAGTAGATTTAGCTTGATCGAGCAGCGAGCTACCACTTTGTATTGCATTCATCGAAAAAGAATTGTCTATATAAATGCTTACATATTTTTTACCCGTTTGCGCAGTATTGTTTTTGGCGGGAAGAAAAGGTTGAGCAAAGGCTAAAATCAAGAATAGAAGTGCCAACAGCCTTGAGGCTAACACTAATAGGTGCTTTATTTTATTACGGTTGGTGGATTCGAGTTGAATCGTTTTGAGAAAAGCAACATTGCTAAAATACACTCGCTTAAATCGTTTGAACTGAAATAAGTGAATGATAACAGGGATGGCAAGTAAAGCCAATGCCCACAAAAAATATGAATTTACAAATTGCATCCAGCGAAAATATTAGTTTTATCGGCCGATACAAATGGAAAATTTATTTAGTCTATATAAAACGATACTTTATACTCGTCAGTTTTTTGTAATGAAAGACTTTTATACAGACGGTATGGGTTTTGAGTTGTCCTTTGCGGATGATAAACTGGGTGTAGCTGAGTGGGTAGTCGGAAAGGGAGTAATACGGGTCGAAAACTCTGTAAAGCGAGAGATTCAGCCTAGTTGTTTTGGATTAAATGTAGCTAGTTGGCGAGAGGCTAAAACATTATTAGTTTCGAGACATTTAAATGTGAGTGCAGTGAAAGTACAAGAAGGAAAGTGTAGCTTTGAGGTCAAAGACCCGGATTTGAATACTATTTTAATTATCGAGACGCTATGAGTTTGTCGTATGCCATACAAGAGTGGGGTGTGATGCTCAATGGTATGCCAGCAGGGAGTTTTGTACTTCATGTAGCATGGATTGGCAATAGTTTTAGAGCGGCAGTAAAAACAGCAGAAAACAAAGAGTTGGTTTTTTTTAGAACCTATACTTTTGCAGATAATACCCGATTTGAAGATGTGTTGCAGGAGTTAAAAGCAATCGTTTCTACGGATGTGCTTTTTGCGAATGTATATCGTGAGGTAAAAGTGGGGCTGCTCGAACGAGCGCAGTTATATCCTCTTGATTTTTTTGAAGAAGATAAGCAGGAGACCATAAGCCAGCGGGTAGCCAATAGTTTGCTCATCGTAGCACAACCTGTTCAACACAAGCAGCTGGAGTTTTACAATGCGTTTTTTCCTACTGCCACAATGCATATATTGAGTGCCACATGGTTCGATAGGGTTTTGCCTAGAGCGTCTAGCTACAAATTGTTTGTGCAGATAGATTATCACTTGATGTATGTGGCGTATGCTTTAGATGAAAAAAGTCCTCATTTTTTCAACTCATTTGAATTTAAGACGGTCGAAGATTTTGGCTATTATATCAATCTAGTAACTCAAGAGCTAAAGCTAGATAGAAGTCAGCTAGAGTTAGTGTTTTCGGGCGATTTGGTGAGAGCGTCTAAGCTTTATGATATGGCGTTTACGTATTTTCAATCCGTTTCGTTTTTGGCTATAGATGAGCTTCCTTTTTCAAGTTTGTTAAATCAATTTCCTCGTCATCAAAATATTCACCTTTTTACTCTATAAAACATGCGCATCATCAGCGGCAAATACAAAGCTAGACAGTTTCATCCTCCTCAAAATATACCTACTCGACCTACTACAGATTTTGCAAAAGAAGGCTTGTTTAGTTTTATAAATAATTACTACAATTTTGAGAATATCAAAATGTTGGATTTGTTTGGTGGCACGGGGAGCATCAGCTACGAAATGGCTTCGAGGGGGTGTAAGGATATTAGCACAGTCGAAATATTTCCGAAGTGTGCTAATTTTATCAAGAAAACGATTGAAGAACTCAAAATCGAGGGTATTCAAGTGTTTCAGATGGATGTATTCAAATTTATCGAAACAGCACATCAGCAATACGACTTGATTTTTGCAGGGCCACCTTATCCGCTCCCAAATCTAGCTACAATACCCGATTTAATTTTTGAACATAATTTGGTAGAAGGAGAGGGCTGGTTTATCATGGAGCACAATCCGAATCATAATTTTGAACAGCATCCGCACTTTGAAATGAGTAAAAGCTACGGCACTACTATCTTTTCGATTTTTACGAATGTAGGAAAAAAGGCATAGCAACAGTTTTGTCACTATGCCTTAATTTAATGAATTTCGGTCTGTTTTTATTTCCAACCTCCGCCCAATGCTTTATATAAATTGATTTCGGCAGCTAGTTGTTTTTGTTTGATTTCGGTAAGTTGAATTTTTGATTCTAGCGCTTCGCGTTGCGTTAGCAAAACTTCCATATAATCGGCTCTTGCTGCCTTAAATAAATTGTCTGAAATGGGTATTGACTGCGTTAATATTTCTACTTCATTCGTTTTTGTAGCTAAGCTGTTGGAATATTTATCAATAGCTGACATTTGATTCATCACCTCGATATATGCTTTCAAAATACTTTGTTCATAGCCATACACCGCTTGCACCTGTTTGGCTCTAGAAGTGAGGTAGCCTGCCTTGAGGGCATTTCGGTTGATGAGTGGAGCTATGAGGTCGCCAAATAAGTTATAGAGAATAGATTCTGGTCTAAACCATACAGCTGGATTGAATGCCTGAAGACCAATAGAAGCAGATAATTTGATGTTTGGATAAAAGCTCGCTTTGGCCACTTTTACGTCTAGTTTAGCTGCTATAAGTTCTTGTTCTGCCTTGCGGATATCGGGTCTATTTTGGAGCAATTGGCTAGGAACACCAGATGCGATAGAGTCAAATACATAGCCATTAAATGCTTCTTTGTCTCGTTCCAATTTGGCAGGAAAGCGACCCGTCAAAAAGTTGATTTTGTTTTCCGTTTCTACAATCTTTTGTTGAATCTCGTATTGTAAGTTCTTCGTGTTGAGCAATTGCGCTTCAAATCTATTTACAGCAAGCTGAGTAACTCTTGCTGCCAGTTTTTGTTGTTTCACAAAGCTCAATGCATTTTCTTGAATACCGATGTTTTTCTGAATGATGTCGAGCTGATTGTCCATAGCCGTGAGTTCGTAATATGCGTTGGAAATTTCAGCTATCAAATTAGTCACCATGTAGTTTTTACCTTCGATTGTTCCTAGATAACGGGCTACGGCAGCTTTTTTTGCATTGCGTAGTTTTTTCCAAATATCTAGTTCCCAAGAAAACACAGCACTTACTACGATATCGCCCAAAGGTTCAGGGAATTTTTTGCCAGGTTGTATATTTAGATTTTCTTCCACTGCACCAGAGCGAGTATATTTTCCCACTTTGTCAATACCACCTCCTAATCCTATGCTTCCAAAAGGAAGATATTCTCCTTTTTTGGCACGAACTTCGGCTTGTGCTATCTCAATTTCCTGCATGGTGATATTCAATTCTTGGTTGTTTTTAAGTGCAGTGTCTATGAGTGCCACCAAGTTTTTATCAGTAAAATAGTTTCTCCAAATAACGTTAGCGGAGTTAATCGTATCTACACTAGTCGTAAAACTAGCAGGAGTGCTTTTGTTTTCAGTTTTGATGGGTTCTTTAAAAAGCTTGCAACCACCTACACCTACGAGCAATACTGCCATAGCAGCATATGTTATATACTTTTTATTTCTCATTATTTTTCATGATTTTAGCCATTATTTTTTTTATTCTCTTAGTCATAGCACCAGACGATTGTCCTTCTACAAAGTCTTCGCTGAGGGGCGTTATTTCTTCGTCTTTAATGAGTGTTCTACCTTCTGCTAAACTTCCGAAAATGAAGTATAGCCCTGGTACAATCACTACTCCGAAAATAGTACCGAAAATCATACCTCCTAAAGCCGAAGACCCAATCGTTCTGTTGCCTACCGCTCCTGGTCCGGTAGCCACTACTAGCGGCACGAGTCCAGCGATAAAGGCAAATGAAGTCATCAAGATGGGTCTGAATCGAACTGTAGCGCCTTCGATAGCAGATTCGAGTACTGTAGCGCCTTGTTGGTTTTTTTGTACAGCAAACTCAACTATCAAAATCGCATTTTTACCCAAAAGACCCACGAGCATGATTAATCCCATTTGAGCATAAATATCGTTGGCTAATCCCATCATTTTTAAAAGTAAAAATGAGCCAAAAATACCTGGAGGAAGAGATAGGAGTACTGCGAGTGGAATGATGAAGCTCTCATATTGTGCGGCTAGTACTAAATACACAAACACGATAACTACCAAGAAGATGTAGATAGCTTCGTTGCCTCTCCTCGTTTCATCATAAGATAGACCTTCCCATGCTATATCGTAGCCTTTAGGTAAGGTTTCTTTAGCTACTTCACGAATAGCATTGATAGCATCGCCCGATGTGTAACCTGAAGCGGGAACGCCCTTTATACTAGATGATGTATATAAGTTAAATCGGGTAATTTCATTTGGTCCTTGCGTTTTGCGCATCGTCATAAAAGAAGAATAAGGCACCATCTCGTCCCTATCATTTTTGATATAGAGATTGAGAATATCGGATGGTAATTTTCGATACTCAGGCGAAGCTTGTGTATATACTTTGAAAAAGGTATTGAAACGAACAAACCCTTGCTCGTACGTACTACCAATGAGGATATCTAGATTTTCCATTGCCTTGCCTATAGATACCCCTTTTTGCATGGCTAGATTGTTATCGATTAGTAGTTCATATTGCGGATAGTTTGCAGCAAAGAAGGTAAATAGTCCAGCGAGTTCTTTCCGCTTTTTGAGGGCTTCCATAAATTCTTTGTTTACCTTGTCAAACTCTTGATAATCAATACTAGCTCTTTTGTCCAACATACGCAAAGAGAACCCATCTGAAGAGCCATAGCCTGGTACAGCTGGAGGCTCAAAGTACTCGATGACTGCTCCCATATCTTTGGTTTTTTCTTCCAATTCCTCTATGATTTGCTTTACATTATGTTTACGATGAGACCATTCTTTCAAGTTGATGATACAAGTACCCGCATTTGACCCTCTACCTTCTGTCAATACCTCATAACCAGCAAGAGATGATACAGATTGTACGCCCTCTATACCTTCAGCTACTTTTTGAAGTTCACGAGCTACAGCATTGGTACGCTCGAGTGTAGCGCCAGGGGGCGTTTGGATGATGGCATATACCATACCTTGATCTTCATTTGGGATAAAACCTGTAGGTAGAATATTGTTTACGCCTACAATGCTAAAAGCGAAAATTATCAATATACCATAGGTAATCACTCTTCTGTTTACAATCAATCTGAGGAGTCCCGTATATTTACCCGTAGCCTTTTCAAATATGCTATTGAAGGCATCTATAAACATACTTATAGGCGTTTTTCGCTTGGGATGAGCATGGTTATTTTTTAGAATCATTGCACATAATACAGGTGTAAGCGTAAGTGCTACCAAGGCGGATATAATAATAGCACAAGCCATGGTAATGGAAAACTGTCTGTAAAATACACCTACTGGGCCTGTCATAAATGCTACTGGAATAAACACAGCCACCATTACTAAGGTTATAGCGATGATAGCACCACTGATCTCTCCAAGTATGCTTTTTACAGCTTTGAAAGGAGATAAATGCTCCTGTTCCATTTTTGCGTGTACAGCTTCTACCACCACTATGGCATCATCGACTACTATACCGATGGCAAGTACAAGTGCGAAGAGGGTAACCATATTGATGGTAAGGCCAAATAGCTGCATAAATAGAAATGCGCCTACCAAAGAAACGGGTACTGCGATAATAGGTATAAGTGTGGAGCGCAAGTCGCCCAAAAAGACAAATACGACTAGCGCCACCAAAATGAACGCTTCTAACAAAGTATGTAACACCTTTTCGATTGAAGCATCCACGAATTTTGATACGTCATAGTTGATTTCGTATTCCATGCCTGGAGGAAAGTCTGCTTTTAGTTCCTCGAGCTTTTCTTTTACTTGCTCGATTACCTTACTGGCATTGCTACCAAAGTTTTGTTTCAGTACTATCGATGCAGCAGGGTTGCCATTCATATTTGAATAGATATCAAAAAACTCGCTGCCAAGCTCAACCGTAGCCACGTCTTTGAGTTTCAGAATTTCACCATTCGGATTGGCCTTTATAATAATGTCTCCGTATTCTTCGGGTTTATTATATCTTCCTTTATAGGTTAAGACATATTCGAGCGATTGGGCAGTTTTGCCAGATGCTTGTCCTATTCTACCTGGCCTTCCGATTACACTTTGCTCACTTACGGCATCCATTATTTCATCGGTAGAAATGTTATATGCTCTCATCCTATCGGGTTTTAGCCAGATACGCATAGCATATTGACGGCTACCCAATATTTGCGCACGTCCCATACCATAGATACGTTGTAGTTCGGGTAGGATATGTACGTTGGCGTAGTTGTATAAAAACTTTTCATCTGCGTTTTTGTCTTTACTGAAAAGATTGACATACATCAACATACTCGGTTGGATAGGTGTGATGATAACCCCTTCTCGTTGTACGAGGGGAGGTAGGTTGTTCATGATTTGGTCAACTCTCGTCTTTACGTTTACCACTGCCGCATTTGGATCTGTGCCAGGTGCAAAAACGATTTGTACCGTAGCCTCTCCAGCACTAGTGGCATCGGATATGATATATTGCATTCCTTGTACACCATTGATTGCTCTTTCTAATGGAATAAGTGTAGAGCTTACTAATACATCGGCACTCGCACCTGGAAAGTTGATAAAAACCATAACCCTCGGAGGGGCGATAGAGGGAAATTGTGAAATAGGTAGGCTAGTAATGGCTAGCATCCCCAAGAGCACAATTGATAGAGAAAGAACGATAGCAAGTACCGGCCTTTTTATAAATTTAGTAAACATTATTTTTGAATTTTAATTTGAATACTACTCAGCATGAAGCTGATTTAATTCATTGATGACACTATTTAAATCGACAAATTTGCTCTTTATTTTTTCGAGGTTTTTTACCTTTCGAATACCATCCAGAAGAATTTTGTCGTGAATGGTAAGGCCTTCGGATACAACGTAAAGCTGAGGCATCTCTAGACTAACTTTGATTTCTTTAGAATGTGCAATGCCTTTAGCATCTATCACAAACACAAACTTTTTATCCAATATTTCAAAGGTCGCTTTTTGTGGAATAAGGATGGCATTTTTTAGATATTTCGGCATCAATACATTACCTGTTTCTCCATGTCTCAGAATGCGTTTATTATTTGGGAATGTAGCTCTGAATGCAATATTTCCCGTTTCATTATTAAAATCAGCCTCTATGGTCTCTACAATTCCATCACTTTCAAAAAGTTCATTATTGGCCATGCGTAGTTTTACATGTTGCTTACCTTCTTTTTGTACTCTAGCTGCATAGTCCAGGTATTCAGCCTCAGGCACATTGAAATATACCCACATTTTGCTATTGTCAGATAGGGTAGTTAAAAGCGCGCCTTCATCAATCAAACTCCCCAATCGCTCATAAAATTTATCCATTATACCATCAAATGGGGCTCGTATTTGAGTGAAATTGAGATGTGCTTGCGCAAGTGAAAGTTCAGCTTTTTCTTTATCTAGTTTTGCTTTAGCTAGCGCGAGTTCATTTTTAGACACGATATTGCTGTCCGCTAGTTGTTTTGTGTTTGAGTACTCAATATTAGCATAGCTTACATTGGCAGCAGCTTTTTCTGTTTCTGCTTGATATAGTACTGGCATAATTTGAAACATGAGTTGGCCTTTTTTAATCGTTTGTCCTTCGTCAACGTATATGTTTTGGAGATAGCCACGTTCTTGTGAGCGTATCTCTATATGGTTGATAGCGTGAATTTGACATACGTAATCTTTAAAAATTAAGGTATCTTTTTCGATAGGGCTAGTCACTAAATATTCTGTTGTCTCTGCTTCGTGCTCGTGGTGGTTATTACAGCCTATTAGTGTCAATAAGCTAGAAAGACAAATGAGAAAGAATATTCTCTTCATAGAAATGTAGATTTAAATTTTTTTAAAATGGAAGGGTTTGGATAACTCATGTTATCCAAAAAGGTAGCGATATTTGCCTTTAAAAAGCAAACAAAAAAGTAGTCGTGAATTAAGCGATAAAGCCCTTCCAAGCATGGAAGAGAATATAGAGTTGGACAGATGTTCGGAATTGCTGAGACTTAATGACAGCGGAATGAACGGAAGCACTTGATGCTTTATTAATTGTAGTATATACTGGGTTGAATAAAAAAAGAGACTTTAGATTGTCGTCATCTTTTACTTCGGGTTCTACTACGGGTTGCTCTATTTTTTCATTGTTTAGTACAAACAGCTGAAACGCAATATCTGGAAAAGATTTTCTGATTTGGGTATTTTCACTAGCAACAGTTGTAAGCACAGAGATATGCTGCCCGTCATTCCTGTTGAAATCTTTAGCGGGATATCCAAGATTATGGTGAAATAGAGTAAAGGATACAAAAAGTACCGAAAATAAAAACAACACATTTTTGGCACTGCCAAAACGTTTTGTAATTGATTTGAAAATTAACTTTTGCATTTAACGGAGCAAAGATAATTTATAGAAAAGAAAAAAAGTGCTTATAACTTATTTTAATAAAATAAAGTTATTGACAACCGAATGGAGACATGAAATTTATTTCTCTGGAGAGATTACTTAATTCTAAGGTAAATATGTTTAATGTGCGCTTTGCTAGTATCTCGCTCATCGATTTCAAAAATAGGGATACTTTTAATAAGTGGAAACATTTTAGTAAATCCATAATTTCTAGGGTCAAAGTCGGCTTTTCGTTTCAATACAAAATTGCCTAAATCGCCTAAGAATGCCCATCCGCTTTCGTCAGCTAGGTCGTTTATACAGTCGGTCAGCAAATCAATTAAACCTTGATCTACCTTACTAACCTCTTCTTGTTTTTCGTTAGATTTTGTATTGGATTTTTTTGTTGTTTTAGATGGTGCAGGCTTTTCTTTTTTCTTTAAAATTTCAAGATAAATAAACTTATCACAAGCAGTAATGAAGGGTTTGAGTGTTTTCTTTTCGCCTATACCTATTACTTTCATACCAGCTTCTCTAAGTCGAATAGCCAATCGCGTAAAATCGCTATCACTGGATACAATACAAAAGCCATCGACTTTGCCTGAGTACAAAATATCCATAGCATCTATTATCAATGCGCTATCGCTAGCATTTTTACCTACACTATAGCTATATTGTTGTATAGGAGTGATGGCATTTTCAAGCAACACAGATTTCCAGCGTGTTACATGTGGGTTTGTCCAATCTGCATAGATACGTTTAAATGTAGGCGTGCCGAATTTGGATATTTCTTCCATCATTTCGTTGATATTGTTGGCAGATACATTGTCTGCATCTATAAGCACGGCTAGTCTGAGGTCTGATATGGTATTGTCCATAGTGGTTATTTCTACAAAGCTAACTAAAATTTAGTTTGATTATTATTTGCACTAGAAAGATATTGTTCTACCTCTTCTAGTCTTGAAAGAGGCATTTTAGCTAATAGCTTGGCGATATCAATCTTTTTTTCTCTCCTTCGTATTGCTTGGAGTGGATGATCGAATCTATCGTCTAGCAAGTCTTTAGGCACCCATTCAAAAATCTCATTGGGTGTACAGTTTAGTAGAATACACAACTGTTCTATGTGGTCAAGTCGTATTTGCTCTACCTTCGCATTTTTGTATTTATGCGCAGTGAAAGGTACAAATCCACCTTTTACCAAAAATTTGTATGGATGTTCGATACCTCGAGCTTTAAAAATTCTATTCAAATTTAGTTGTAACATGATGTTTAGTTTTTTCAAATAAACTAACTCTGCTACATTAAACTCAAAATGAATATTGGCACATGTGTATAAAAGCACTTTGTTTTTTCAAAATAATCGTTTTATACCAAATTATAGTTTGACTTTTTTTAATTAAAGTAATAAAAAGTCAAACTATAATTTGTGTTTATTTTAATCTAGTTTGATAATGGTTTTGCTCCGTTACAAGAATCTCAACGCTTAGTTTTGGTGTTCGAAAATATTTCTACATTAGCTTACAAATCAAGTTAAGATGGTAAGGGCAGACTTTCTAAAGCGTTTAGTCACCATAGGAGGCATGGGGTT
>CALAYL010000051.1 GCA_937894725.1 uncultured Bacteroidota bacterium | reverse complement strand
CCCTGTCGCAATGCAGAAATATCTACTACGTTTTTATTCGTGGCAGTTACCTCTTGTGTTTTGCCCAACAAATCTATGATATATAGACGTTGGATGTTTTCTTCTGTTTGAATATAAAGCTTAGTGGTAGCAGGATTGGGTGATACCGCAAAGCTAGGCGTACTGGATGTTTGCGCTATGCCAGTGAAATTGCCTAAAGCCAATTTTTTCTTATTGGCATTGATGATTGATTTATTGGTAGCGTTTGCCAAGAAAGCATAGCCTGTCAATAAATTTTTTTCCCAACTACCATCTATGGTATAGGTTTTGGTCACTACCAAACTATCGCCAATAGTAGCGGGTAGCTGTACCGCCATGCCACTCGAATCCGTCATGGCTCTACGCATCACACCATAGTGTGTTTTGATGCCATTAGGGGCATTATAGACTATCGAATCTTCGCCTACTGCCAGGTATAGATTGGCTGTAGTGCTAGCATCTGTGGCGCGCTTGATGATAGTAGCAGATACAGTGGCTGTAGTAGCCGAAAGCTGTGTGTGGACTACATTTACCTCAAAATTAGATAGCTGATTGAGAGAGGGTTTTACATCCGAAGTATCTAAATTGTTGTTCACTTCTATACCTTGTACAAAAACACGAGGCGTAGAACCATAGACTCCATAGTTTCGGGTGCGACCATCATACTCGCTTTTATTTTGTTGGCTAAAAAAACAATTAGCATAAGGTGCACTTGGATAATACGCTATTTGTATCAAATTAGGATAGCTGTGAATGGTTCTATAAATACCTGGATCTTTCGCTCCGCAAGTACTACATCGGGTATTGGTAAAAACCTCTACTACCACATTTTTGGGTACTTGGGCTTCGGCTATCAAGAAATTAAAGGCTAACGATAAAAATAGGGTTTTTTTCATAAGGTATGTTTTCATATTAGTCGTAATTTACTAAAAACCTGGCAAACAATTTTTTTTATTAAGAAAGCCCCTCTCAATACTGAAAGGGGCTTATCTGCCGTTTTAGGAAAAATCTTGTGTCTTAGAATGTTATCCAACCATAACCCATAGGCGGATTGTTGGTTACTAAGCAACTAATCCCGAGAGATACCCTGTTGGGTCTGTAGTCGCTACCTTCTGCGTAAATATCTAATCCCCAATCCGTATTGGCTGCATCTGGTGTGGTAAAACTGCCTGTGATTAAAAAACTTTTGTAAAAGGTGGTAGCTGTTTGAGGCACATTGATAGTCACATACTGCTTTAATCCAGCTAGGGTATCTACCGCCATAGGTGTGCTACTTAGTCCCGAAAGCGTAAACTCTCTAGGCAATCGAAGTTGCAATCTTTTTACTCCTCCAGTATCGCTAATGGAAAGCGTAAAATTGTATTTTGTGCTTGATTTTAGGTTGAGTTGCCCGAGTGAATAGTCTTCTTCTGAAGAAAATGTTTTGTTAAACCCTCCACCATTTAACGTAAGCTGCATCACAGGGTTTATAGCGTCTATAGAAGGAGTGCCTTCTTTTTCGCAACTGCTTAAAAGAAATATAAGTAGGGTAAATATACCCGCTATTGAAAAGGTTGTCTTTTTCATGACGCTTTTGTTTTTATGCTTGTAAATTGATTAGTCTTTCAGTTTATAATACTTCTTTACTGCATTATAATCATTGAAATTGATTTCGGGTAGGTCATATTTTTTACCTATCACCTTGCCTATCTGTATGCCAACTATTCTTGACTCTATATAAGCCTCACCGGGTCCAGTTACTTTTGCTACTACAAAACCATGATCTGTAGCACTATTATTAAATGTATAAAATCTGTAATCAGTGCTACCTCCATATCCATAACCTGGCATAGCGTAGGTGTTGCTTGAATTGTACTTTAAATAGGCAAACCAAGCATAGCCATCAAAGCTGTCTTGTGGCATTGTTACATAATTCTCAATTGATGTAGTTGTAGCAAAGTTGTTTCCGGGAAACTTGTACAGCACTACATTCGCATTGCCGTCTTTACCTGCGGGGCCAGTAGGGCCAGCTTCTTTTTTGCAAGCCGTTAAAAATAGGCTCATGCCTAAAACTATTGCCGTAGCAATAAATCCGATTTTTTGGGTGGTTGTTTTCATTTTGTTTGTTTTTGTGTTGGTTAATTAAATACTACTTTCTGCGTTTGATTGCCGATTTTGATAAAATAAATACCTGCCGAAATTGCCTCTACGTTTAGTTTGTTTTCGCCTGTTTGTAGATTTCCTGCTTGGATAGTTTTGCCAGTGTAGTCTAGGAGGGTATATGGTTTTTCACTCGTTACGGCTATATTCAAAGCCCCTCCCGTAGTAGGATTGGGGTAGATGGCAAATCCTTTTTCTACCACCAACTCTTCAAAGCCAGTGTTGATATGAGTACAGCGAAATTCAACATAACTGTGGCTTGCATAGTAGCCTCCAGTGGCATTCCAACTAGAGAAAAACTCTCTATTGATCATATCGCCAGCGGTATTGTAGCCTGCTATACTTCCACTTTCGTTTACCCAAGTGTTTGAAGAAACATCCCAATCTTTTCTAATAAAATCGACTATCAAATTAAAGGAATTATAGGTACGAGTTTCTAGTCTGTAATTTCTCCAAGAGGAGGTTGCCGCTACCCAACCTTCACCTAAAATTTGGGTGATTTCTCCACCTGCATTATAGGTAGTAGTATTTCGATAATTATTTACAAGTGCCATGATAGTGTTGTCATATTGTTCATATAGATAACCAGTCTCCTTGCCCTGGGCATTGTAGGTATAAGTACTACGACTAGCAGCTATCCAAGAGGGGCTTGACCACTGATAGCTTGTTCCAATGGATAGCAGACCCGCTGCATTATAAGCATAAGTAGATCTGCTGTTATTGTTCCAGCTGCTTGTAGCTGTGCTCCAAGATGCATAAACGGTCTCTATTTGTCTGTGTGCCACATCATATACGCTATTTGTTTTGCCGTTGTTTATCCAAGTAGAGGTAGGCGCATCCCATACCTGACTCGTTTGCTGTGTAGCATCATCATTAGCATCATAGGTATATACGCCTTTCACAAAAGGATCCCATGTACTAGTCGTACTATTCCACTTGAAAGTATTTTGAGTGAGTATTTTATTAGAAGCACTGAAAGTATAATTGTATTTATTTCCTGAACCAACCCAAGAACTCGTAGTAGTATTCCAATTTTGATTAAACTGTTCTGTTTTATTGTTATTGGCATCGTAGGTTCGTAAAACTCTAGTTGAGTTTACCCACACATTTGTAGCGGTATTCCAAGTTTGATAGGCTGTTTCGGTAGATAATCCAGCAGTATTATATACCTCTGTACCTTTGGTGTTATTGCGCCATGTGCCAGTCCCAGCATTCCATTCTTGATATATATATTCAGTGTATAAGCCCGCAGCATTGTAGGTATATATTTGTCTCCCGACTAGTTCCTTTACGGATGTGCCAGTGATGTAATTATAGCTGTAAGCGGTATCAACTCTACATTCCGCTTTGGCAGAAAGTGCGCATATCAGGGCAGAGAGTGTAAAAAATAGATTTTTCATAATTTTCATTTTACTTTTAACTAATTATTTTGATTCAAATGTACCCGCACCACCACCTATAACCAATTCAATTTTTTCGTCATTATTAAAACAAAAGTGTACTTAATGTATTATAAAACAATCACAATCAATTATATATAAACCTATGGGATTGACCGAAAACATACTTAAAAGCCTACAATCAGAGGAGCTAAAAACGATAGAAAAGACAGCATTTACCGCCAAAACCTCACAGGCAAAATCGCTTTTTGATTTACTGCTCAAATATGAAGAGGAAGAAAAAGTAGCTGCTCGATTCAAAAAAGCTGCCCCTAAAGGAAATATTAGTGTGGTACGCACACAGCTAAACGAAATTTTGCTAGATGCCATCTATCTTTTTCATGCCAAAGACATAGCTAGTGCAGAAGTGAATGAATTGATTTTGCTTATCCAGATTTTTAACAAAAAATCAGCCTACGATGTGGCTATCAAATTGCTAGAAAAAGCCCTAACTATCGCCCATGAAAATGAATATTTCATGCAGCAAATAGAATTATTGGAAATAAAATTGTCGCTCTTTCAAACTCGAGTTTTAGACAATCAAGAAGATAAAAAACAAACCCTTACGACACTTAAATCGGCAATGCTCCAGAAGCAAAATCACCTTGCGTTTCAGCTGCTGCTCTTCAATCAAATGGAGCTTTTAAACAAAACATTCACTATAAAATCAGCCGAAGATAAAAGTGGTTTTGAGCAAATCATAGAAGATGATTTGATGCAAAATGAGTCGAACGCACTGAGCCAAAAAGCACTTATTGAATATTGGATTATCAAGGGTCAACACTATTCTATCACCAATCAATATGATTTGGCAGCAGCCAGTTTTGAGAGCCTACTAGCCGCGTCAGAAAAGAACAAAGCCATCAAAAAGCAGCGAAATATTGGGTTGCTATCAGTAGCAGCACAACTAGTTACGTATGGCTATATTTTGCAAAACGTCACTATGATGGAAAAGGCCATAAAATATATCCAAGCTGCCGATACCTATAGCGAGATTGAAAGCATAGCGGCCAATACTTTTTTATTAAATTCTCATCTCGCCTATTTTGATTTTACAAAAAACAAAGAAGGCTTAAAAAACACCCTTAGAGACACTCAGCTGCTACTCAAAGAAAAAATCAACAAACTAAAGCATGATGTAGCTAGCTCGCTGATTATAGCATGTGTAAGTGGCTATGCAGAGTTTGGAGAATACGATAGCGCATTAGAGGTCATTCACGAACTCAATGAGTTTATTTTTTCTAAAGGGAGAATAGATGCTCGAGTTACCCTCTCTTTTTATGAATTGATAGCTCAAATAGAAACAGGCAATGAAATGGTAGTATATGATACGATTCAAAATTTTAATCGCTTTCTATTGCGACATGATTTTAAAGGAGAATTTGAACAAGTGATGATAAAGTTTCTAAAGATTATTTCTTCTCATGAGTTAGAAAAGAAAGTAGCCTTACAAGCCCTGAAAGACCAACTACTTGCACTCCCTACCAAATCCATACAAAGTCAAAACAGAGTGCTGTTTCAAATTTTGCAAAACATGATAGAGAGTAAACTGGTAGGTAAGAAATATCATGAATATCTACAAGAGATAGAAAATAATATGGCGTAAATCCAATGATACGGGCATCCTCCAAAATCGCCACTTTTTTTGGCAATAGGAGATAAATGTCTTTTGGTCTAAAATAAAACAAATCGAAATGGTCTTAACTCGTTTGCTTTATGGCGTTTAAATAAAGAAATGTACTTTTACTACTTACTCAATGATTTATCATGCAGCCACTCTGTCGATTTCTTTTTTTAAGTGTTAGCCTTTTAGTTGTCATTCAAGGTTGTAAGACAAGTCGAATCCACAAAAACAAAGAGCAAACTATACAAACCGTACTGCTCGATACGATAGAAATTATTCGTTCTAAAGACGACCTGTATCGAGGTTCCGAGACGCTTATCAACGATATGGTGCATACTCATCTAAAAGTACGGTTTGATTGGGAAAAGCAACACCTATACGGTACGGCTACCCTCACGATCAAGCCCCATTTTTATTCTACCCAAAACCTAACCCTCGATGCTAAAAGCATGGAGATTTTGCAGGTGAAATTATTAAATGGCATACCATTAATTTACAGCTATGATACGGCTCAACTTTTTATCACGCTCGATAAATCTTACCCGTTTACAACACCTTACACGGTAGTGATAGATTACATCGCCAAGCCCAACGAACACACGGCTGGAGGCTCACGAGCTATCAGTAGCGACAAAGGTTTGTACTTTATCAACCCGCTCAAAAAAGAAGCCAATAAGCCACAGCAAATTTGGACGCAAGGAGAGACGGAGGCTAGCTCATGTTGGTTTCCATGTATCGATAAGCCCAATCAAAAAATGACCCAAGAGATTGAAATTACGATAGAGAAAAAGTTTGAAACAATTTCCAACGGAGTAAAAGTGAAATCGACTCTCCATAGCGATGGCACTCGCACCGATTTTTGGAAAATGGATCAGCAACACGCACCTTATTTAGCTATGATGGCTATAGGTGAATTTGCTATCGTAAAAGATAGCTGGAACGGTAAAGAAGTAAGCTATTGCGTAGAACCCAAATATAAAGAGGTAGCAAGCAAAATTTTTGGCAATACGCCCGAAATGATGGAGTTTTATAGCAACGTTCTCGGGCTGCAATATCCATGGCCCAAATACACACAAGTTATTGTGCGCGATTATGTATCGGGAGCTATGGAAAACACTACGGCTACCATTCATGGCGAGTTTGTACAGCGAAACGAAAGGCAGCTTATCGATGAGTCCCACCAAGACATTATTGCTCATGAATTGTTTCACCATTGGTTTGGCGATTTGGTTACTAGCGAGTCGTGGAGCAATCTACCACTCAATGAGTCATTTGCTACCTATGGCGAATATCTTTGGAATGATTATAAGTATGGCAAGCTCTATGCAGATGCAAAGCAATATCGACAAACGAAAGGCTACTTTGGTGAATCGAAGCGCAAAAACGTGAATTTGATACGTTTTTATTATGATGACAAAGAAGATATGTTTGATGCACATAGCTACAACAAGGGAGGAGCCATATTGCACATGCTTCGAGCGCAAGTAGGAGATGAGGCCTTTTTCGCATCGCTCCAAAAATATCTTACTAAAAAAGCATATGGCACAGCCGAAGTGCATGATCTTCGTCTGGCATTTGAAGAGGTGACAGGTCGAGATATGAATAAGTTTTTCAATCAGTGGTTTTTGCAAAGTGGTCATCCGGTTTTGGATGTAAAATATAGTAGCGATGAGGATAGTATATATGTCGATATTACGCAAAAGCACAACATAGATTTAGGTCAAGTGTATAATCTACCCATGAAAATAAATGTGTTTTATGGCGATGTAGTAATGACTTATCCGGTCGTGTATAAGTATGTAAAGCAGCGGTTTTCATTTCCAGCACTTGGCTTTCCAGATTTGATAGATATAGATGCCGAAAGAGTTTTGCTCTGTGAAAAAAAGGAAAATAAAACCTTAAAGCAATATGCTTTTCAGTTAAATCATAATACTCGTTACGCTACTCGTGTAGAAGCACTCGATGGGCTGAAAGAAAGTATAGGAAAAGACGAAACGGCTACCAATGCCTATCGCCAAATGCTCGAGGCACCTGAATGGATATGGCGAAGAGAAGCGATTCGAAAAATGCGTAGCGATAGCCTTACGCAAACTGTTTTTTTAGATGAAATAAAAGACAAGGCGATAACAGACACCTCTGCTCAAGTGCGCAACGAGGCATTGATTTATCTCCTTGCTACAAATCGAAAAGACCTCCAAGCTGTCTATGAAACGGCCTTAAAAGACATATCCTATCGCTGTGTAGCAAATGGACTTGAAGGAATAGAGACAAGCGATACGACCCTATCTACAGATTTTGCAAAACAGCTCATCAACGAAGATGATATGGAAGTAAAAAATGTAGCATACACTATTTTATCAAAACGATATGATGCGAATTTAGCCCCAC
This sequence comes from uncultured Bacteroidota bacterium, assembly GCA_937894725.1. Classification (GTDB taxonomy): domain Bacteria; phylum Bacteroidota; class Bacteroidia; order Chitinophagales; family LD1; genus CALAYL01. The sequence goes on along the minus strand of CALAYL010000051.1, from coordinate 16,339 downwards.
TTTTTCAACAGCAATTATTGAAAGAAACGGGCTATACACGCTATGCGTTATTCTTTCATTATGCAAATTACTTATGCCACAGCGATTCGGCTTTGGTTTTTGAAGGAGTAAACAATCTCCATCAACTGTGGCATGATGAGCAAAACAAGGATAACACCAAGACGGTCTCAAAAGCCATAGAACGTGTAAGTGATTACGTACAAAAACGAACTGATGCACCGTTTAAAGATGCGTTGAAAAAACAAGCAAGCGATTTAATTGAGACCATGAAAAACGAAAAAGAATGACAAGTGAAATTATCGTAGGATTATTGCTGGGCATAGCATTGAGTGCCTGTTGTGGCTTTAGGGTGTTCATACCGCTACTCGTAGGCAGTATAGCGGCAAAGTTTGGATGGATTCCTTTGTCTGAAAATTTTGTATGGATGAGCAGTTGGGCCGCGATTACTGGTTTTGGCGTAGCGGCAGTATTAGAGGCATTGGCGTATTATATCCCTTTTGTAGATAATCTGCTCGATACTATTGCGGCACCTACGGCAGTAGCAGCGGGCGCATTGATGAGTGCATCTACTATGCTACATATAGACCCTACTATGCAGTGGATTTTGGGCTTGATAGTGGGTGGAGGTACAGCGGGTGTAGTACATGCTGGTACTTCATTGCTTCGCCTAGGTTCTACTAAATTTACCGCTGGTACAGGCAATGCTGTAGTCAATACCGCTGAGATAGGCACTTCGCTTATAGGTTCGATAATGGCGATTTTGATGCCCATTCTTGTAGGCTTATTGGCCATAGTGGTGGTCGGTTTCTCGCTTTATCTAGTGGCAAAAAAGTTTAGTAAAACGAAAGTAGTAGAACAATGAAAAAAGTCGAGAGAAACTCTCGACTTTTTTAAAAAATTATTCTGCCACACTCACCTTCAATCCAGCCTGCCAAGTTTTAATCTCATTTGTATAGTATAGATAAGCCGAAGATGCTGCTGCATCATAGCTTCCAGCGATATCTGCTTTTAAATCAAGCTGAATTGTTTTTACATCTTTAGGTGCTAGAGAGCGATAGTATAAGGCTACATTGTTACCCACTATTTCATAAAAATCAAATACTCGTTTTTCTTGCCACTCTTTGAGCTGCCAAGGCTGCAAGGACAAACCCGCAGGAATGCCAATCACCGCTATACTCATCGGTTGGCCAGCCGTAGTTTTGTTGGTGAGCGATACGGATAAACGCACCGTTTCGCCTACTTTCGAGCTAGTGTTTTTTATCTCCGTTTTCAGGTCGAGCACACAGTCTTTAGCCGATTGAGGCTGTGAGGTATGATAACTCACATTGATGCTATATGGCAATGCTGTTTTGCAACCTTTGAAAGTTACTTCTATTTTTTGTTTTCCTTCGGTGATATATTTTTCTAGTCCATCAATTTCGAGGTTTCCTTTCATTCCTTTTTCATAAGATTTGGTAGCTATCAGTTTGTCGTTTTGATAGATTTCTACTGTGCCGCTTTCCTCTGTTTTTTTACTAAACTCAGCATAGCGAGTCAATGCTTTTAATGCTAAAATAGTAGATTGTGTAGCTCCGAAACTGCCAAATCCGTTGCGTGCGCCTACTAGATATTTCATCGCATTTTGCACCGCTATTTGATTTGGGGTAGTGCTTTTCATTATTGCCAACGCTACCAAAGAGGATGTTTCTATTTTTAAAGCATCTCCCGTAGAACGAGTGATAGAGTGTTTTTTGCCATTCCAAAAACCGAAGTCCGATTGCTCTTTGTATAGCCATTGCATCACCTCATCGCCTCGCTTGTTGTCTGACACATTGTAAAATGCATTGGCTGCCAATGCCATGATATACGGATCTTTCGATTTCTTAGCACTTTCGTATAATGCGTCCAGTTCTGTTTTTAACTCTTTGTAACCGCTTTCGGTGAGCGCATATACGATATAGGCATTGGTTATATCTTCGTCTGCTCCTCCAAAACTATCAAGCGCTCGAGGGTTGCGAATAAATCCGCCTTTGCCATCACGCTTATCCAATACCAGTTTTCGCGTTCTGTCTATCATGGCTTGATCTACATTTGGATATACTTTTTTCATGTCCTCAAACTGCATCAGACCATAGGCGGTGAGCGCCTCATGTGCAGGGGTTGCTCCAAACCATTCGTAGCCATTTTCTTTAGTTTCAAACGACACTAATTTTTTATACCCCTCCTCGATTAGCTTATTCGCTTTCTGCTCTAATGCAGGGTCGTTGATTTGCATTTTTCGGAGGTAATCTAGTGCCATAACATTCGGATAATTGGATGATGAGGTCTGTTCAAAACAGCCATACGGCTCTCTCAATATCGCATCTATCCCTTTCATCAATTCGCTCATTACATTTGGAAAAGCAGTGAAATTCACTCGCATAGAACCCTTGACTACATTCATTGGATTGATGTAAAAAATCTTGTTTAACTCTTGCGCACTGAGCGACACATTGGCTGGAAAACCCTTGGCTACTACTTCGATTTGACGTGTGAGTTGATCGTTTTCTTTTCCTTTAAACGAAACCATTAATTCTCCCTTGCCTATCTTATCGTTTGCGGTGACTAAAATTGATACTAGTCGGGATTGTTTTGCAGGCACAGAGATTGACTGGCTTAAGCTCGTTTTTGTATCGAGCATATTGGGTAGCTTTATGGTCAAATTGCCACTCACAGCTTCGTCTGTATTGTTTTTTAAGAAAAGAGGCAAATAGATTTGATCGCCTGCGGTTACTTGTGTAGGCAGTTTGGCATCTATCGAAAAAGGAATATTAGTAATGAAATTAGCTTCACCAATACCTACTTCGCCATTCGCACCAAAGCCTTCAGCAGTAGCCTTGAAAGAGGAAATCAAATCATTTGCAATGAAATCGACTGTTGCTTTTCCATTTTGGTCTGTAGTCACATGCCCATTCCAATAGAGTGTAGTCGCTAGATCAGCGCGTGTAGTATCTAACTTTGTATAGATTCTTTTTGGAAACTCTTTAGCTCTGTAATATTGTTCGACCATTGGCGCTTCTTCCATTTTCTTGAATGCAGCATCGCGAATATCGCCCACTTCTACAGTAGCTAATACCTCATCGGGTATGTTTTCAAAAACATCTTTTTTCTTAGGTGCTGGAGTTTTGTCGTCCATGTCAAGCATCATTTCATTTTCTTCTGCTACATCTGGAACATTTGCTTTAGCAACCCCCATCGGCATAGCGTCCATCATCATTATGGCGGCCTCTGCTCTACCTGCTTTTTCTACCATTCTATTTCGATAGTAAATAGGTCGCTCTCCTTTTTTATATAAATACACATTATATCCTGAACCATAAGCATACAAGGCTTGCGTAAACATATCATATCCTGGAGCAGTTACTTCCAGCAAGCTTTCCTTGTCACCTATATCAAATTTTGGAGAAATGAATGCGCCTTTTTTGTCTGTTTTAGAGCTGGTTTTAGCGGGTAAAATAGTCACCGTAGCACCTTCGATAGCGTTGCCCTTGCTGTCATATACGACACCATTGACATTTGCTTGCTCTGCTTGATAACTCAAGGCTGATGGCATAAAATCGCCCACCTGCTTCCAAGTATATCGTCTCCAACCAGCGGTCAACAGGAGATTGTCGAGAGCTTGAGCTGCGTTTTTTTCTTTTTTATCAAAATAAAAATCAGGTTCTGTGACCTTTTCTTTTAACTCTGGTTCGAGTAGCATTTTAGCTAAAATATTGCCTTGTTTATCATCGGCAAAAGCCAACAAATTATCATCCACTACACTCAATGCTAGGTCGCTGCTCACTGGCAATCCATCAGTGTCAAGGGTGCGGATATTAAGCGTTACTTTTTCTCTAGGCTTATATAGTGGTTTGTCTGCGGTGATTTTGATACTGAGCTGCTTGGCTTGATTTACAAATACGAGTCGCTCTGCTCTGGCTATGCCCTTACCATCAAACAAGGTGATTTGCGAAACCCCGATTGGAAATTTTTCTGTCGAAAAGTGGTAAAAATTCCACCCTTTTTGTGCAGCAAATGTAGTTGACTGCTGTATGCTACCCCGAGTTTGGGCTATCACCGAAATGGTATCTGTCTTAAAGCTATATAGAGATAAAAAGATAGACTTTTCGGTTTGTTCTTTTACCGTTAATGCATATCCATTGCGCAACGCATCAGGTAGAGTGTAGATAGTCGTAATGCCTTCTGGTTTGGTAATACGAGCATGATATACCGTATTTGCCATAGGCGTAAAATTGAAATTTCCCATACCATCATGCAATGAAGAAAAGCGTGTAATTACTTTATCGTTTTCATCAAAAACAAAGCCCTCAATATCGGCTGGCTTATCAAACTCGTTTAGTGCTCTGAACGCAACTTTTGATGCCACATTTTCTATCATGTCTCCACCTTCGGGAAAAAAGGAAAGTGAAATTTGATTGAGCACTATTGGCACTGTGCGTGAGATAGCCTCTACACTACCTTCAAAACTTATTTTGAAATTAGCGAGCACATCTGTAGTAGCTAAATCTTTGGGTAGTGAAAAACCAGCAATAGCTTTACCTTCTGCATCGGTAGTTGATTTGGTAGAAAGAATTGAGTTGCCATCGGCTGAAAGTTGAATGTCAAATGGCGTGTTTGCAATAGGCTTATTTTCGTTGTTTGTAAAGGAGAGGTTTGCTTTTACTACATCACCTTTACCATAGGCTTTTTTATCATAATCAAGTTTCATTTTTAGCCTTGGCATTACGACAGACTGCACCGTGATTTCTTTTTCTGCCATCATAATAGAGCTATCATTTTTTTGATATTGGGTATAGGCTTTTATCTTATAAATGCCGCCCAATGCGTCTTTCAAATCGAAGTCGCCTTTGGCTACTCCATTGTTGGTTATGATTTTTATATGACGCTCAACGTTGCCTCTAGGGCTTATGAGCTCTACGTGTACAATATCCGAAAAATCAGCTGCTTTAAGATTGCTTTCGTTTCGTACAAATGCCGAAAACCAAACGGTTTCATTTGGTTTGTAATACGTTTTGTCTGATTGAATATAAATTCGCTCATTGACGTTTTGTTTGAAAAAGGATTGAAAATTTGTTTTTAATTTTTTCATCGTGGTGGGTTCTTGAATAAATGAAAATGCAGTGATGGCCGCAAAAGAGGTAAATGCTAATGTGGTCGATATAGCCAAAGTAGATAAGGCGGAGATTCTTGATAAACGCATAATTGTTTGTTTTGAGATAAGATGAAAAGCAAAGATTATTCCATAATTTAAGTGGGTGAATTTTTTTTACTGCCCATTTTTTTATACTTTTTGACAACCTAGGTGTATTTCATTATTAGGAAAAGTAAAAAAGCATTGTAATTTTAAGCAACCTAACCCCCAATTGAGTAAAACAATATACGATAAAGAAACGGATGAAAGCTTAGTCGAGTATTATCGAAACTCACATGACTTGGTCTATATCGGAGAGTTGTATCTTCGATACACAAAGCTTGTTTTTGGGGTGTCAATGAAATATCTACAAAATGAAGATGACGCCCACGATGCGACCATGAGCATTTTTGAAAAACTAATCACTGAATTAAAGAAACATCACGTCACCGCATTTAGGCCATGGCTATATATGGTAGCAAAAAACTACTGTATGATGGAGTTTAGAAAATCAGCTAAACAGCGAAAAAATCAAGTCGAACTCAAAATAGTAACTCAAGATAGTGTGGAAATGGCTAGCGATTTGCATCTTGAAAATAGAGATGATAAAGAAATCGTATTAAAACAACTCGAACTAGGCATGCAACAGCTCAAAGAAGATCAAAAGATGTGTTTACAGCTTTTTTATATCGAAAACAAAAGTTACAAAGAAATAGTAGAGAAAACGAATTATACGATAAACGAAGTAAAAAGTCATATCCAAAACGGAAAAAGAAACTTAAAAAACTACATGACCGAAAATAATGGCTAAAAATAGCACCATAGTACTCACGCATCAAGGGCATCTTACCAATGCGGCTATAAGTGCGTATGTGGACGGAAGACTTCCTGAAGCTCAGCACAATGAGTTTTTGAAGCTACTTGCCGATGATCCATTTGCCCAGGAGGCGGTGGAAGGTTTGAAACTATCCAATGCTCAGTCGATATTGACCAAACTTGAAGAGATTCATGTAGCAGTTCAAGAAAAAACAGGTGCAGGCAAAAAGAAATCATTTTCACTTGATGTGAATTGGTCATTACTCGCTTATGCAGCAGCAGTAATAGGGCTCTTGGTAGGTGTAGGATTTATGCTTACATGGTATAAGCAAAACGCACAAGAAACTCAACTTGCCATGGTCGTACCGGTAGATACGATTTCGTTTCAAAAGGAAGTAACGGAGATACAAGAAACTATCCCTGTAGTACGTGAAGATACCGTTACAGCTGCTGCCTATATAGGCTTGTCAGAGAGTGAAGCACCTGCATCAGCTCCCATAGCAAGCGTGGCAATGCCCATCGAAGAAGCACCACCAGCGCCACCAATAGTGACGACAAGAAAGGAAACAGAGAAGAAAGATGAGTCTGTAGCTAACAGAGTAGTAAGTGGAGCCGCTAAAATGTCTGCAAACCAAACCGATGATGCTCTTCGTGTAACCAATGATATGTCGGCAAAGAGTTTTGATAAGTCACAAGCTATACAAGCGACATACCAAGAGGGGATACAACAATTTAACACGGGAAACTATAAAGAAGCCGAGCAGACTTTTGGTGAGGTGATAAAATCAAACCCCGATAATTATGATGCAGTTTATTTTGAGGGCGTAAGTAGCTATATTAATGGAAACAACATTAAAGCCGAACAAAACTTTGATAAACTACTGAAAAAGGGAGCTTATTCAGAGGGGTCAAAATGGTATAAGGCAAACATATTGTTGAAAAAAGGGAAAACGGATGAAGCCAAAAAAATCCTTATCGAGTTAAGTGGTGCGAGTGGTATTTTTAAAGAAAGAGCCGTCAAAAAGCTTGAGACTTTAGATTAGTCCTTTCCCCAAAGTGCTTCAAAATACAATACAATTTGACGCTTTAAGAGTTCATCTTGTTCTTTCAAACTGATTTTGGGAGCGGCTTCGAGTGCTAGATAGTGTGGCCATCCGTCTTCATCTAGTCCAGCAAATCTAAAATGTCCATCAGGTTCCATCAATTTACAGATAGCTACATGCATTAGATTCTGCTTCTCTTCTTTTTCCCAATCATCTTTTATAATACCTACTTCGTTCATACCTATCAAGTAGAGCATGGCATTGATATCTGGCCGTTGTCCAAAATCTTCTTTGATACGATTTCTCACCTTATACCAGCGTAGGGTTAGGTCTTTTTCTGCGTCTGATTTTTCTTCATTTAATAAAGCCATTATTTTATCAGATTAAAGGTATCGGCATCTGCCAAAAAAGGAAGTGAGTTTCTCGTTTTGTCTAGGTCTTTTTTGTGTAGCGTAGTGGCTAATAGTTGAGCCTGATTTGGTGCATGTTGGAGCACTATACCCAGAGGGTCTATCACCATGGAGTCTCCCTCGTGTTCTACCTCATGAGCATCTTTGCCTATTCGATTTACACCTACCACATAGCTTTGGTTTTCTATAGCGCGAGCTATCAAAAGCGATTGCCAAGCATGCGCTCTGCGAGCAGGCCAATTTGCCACATAAATCAATACGTCATAGGGGTTTGAATGGTCGTTTCTCGACCATACAGGAAATCGCAAATCATAGCAAACCATAGGGCAAAATCGCCAGTTCTTGTAGGTTACTATAAGTCTTTCTTTACCTGCTTCAAAAAGCGTAGGCTCAGTGGTAAGCGAAAAGAGATGCCGCTTGTTATAGTGTTGGATTTTTCCATTTGGCTCTACCCACAAAAGCCGATTATAAAAATGGTCATTTTCAGTAATAGCAAGACTGCCACACAAAGCGGTGTTGTATTGCTTGGCCATCGTTTTCATCCAACTTACGGCTTCACCATCCATTGTTTGTGCTGTTTTTTGAGGATTCATACTAAATCCGGAAGAAAACATTTCGGGCAAAATCACTATATCTGGCGATTTTGATTGAGCGATTTTTTTTTCTAATCTCACGAGGTTAGCCTGAGCGTTTTCCCAAACCAAATCAAGCTGAACACCTACTATATTTAGACTTTGCTCAACCATTCTGCTGCTTTATTAAGCGTTTTTTCTTCTTTGGCAAAACAAAAACGAATGGCCTTGGTCTCCACCTTTTTGTTGTAAAAAACCGAAATCGGAATAGCGGCCACGCCTTTTTCGCGTGTCAACCATTTTGCAAAATCCACATCGTTTTGATCGGAAATTTTATCGTATGTCGCTAGCTGAAAATAAGTGCCCTCACAGGGCAAAAGTTCGAGCTTCGATGCGCCTATTGCATTTCTGAAAAAATCGCGTTTTTGTTCATAAAAATCAGAAAGTTCGAGATAGATTTCTTTTTCTTTCAAAATTTCGGTGTAGGCAATCTGTGCTGGAGTAGATACCGAAAAAACAGTGTACTGGTGAACTTTTCTAAATTCGGTAGTGAGTGCTTCGGGTGCTACTACGTAGCCCACTTTCCAGCCCGTAGTGTTATAGGTTTTACCAAAGGAAAAAACAGCTATCGATCTACCCACTAGCCCTTCTTGTTGAAGAATAGAAAGATGTTTTTGTTTATCATAAACAATATGCTCATAGACTTCATCGCTCAAGATGATAATGTCTGAACCGTGTACGAGTTTTTCTAGCTTTTTAAAATCCTCTTGCTTTAACACTCGACCTGTGGGATTGTGAGGTGTGTTGAGAATAATCATTTTTGTTTTTTGCGAAATGAGTTTCGCCACTTTCGACCAGTCGATAGCAAAGTCGGGAGCTTCTAGATTGTAAAAAACGGGCTTAGCGCCTACTAGCTCTATACTCGGCACATAGCAATCGTAAGCAGGGCCAAACACGACCACCTCATCGCCTTCTTTGAGCAGGGAAGTGATGGCGGTAAAAATTGCCTGCGTACCTCCAGCCGTAATGGTAATTTCTGTTTCTGGATTTATATCCAGTTGGTAGAAATCGTTTATTTTTTCGGCCAATGCTTCACGAAGTGGCATCCATCCCGCCATAGGGGCGTATTGATTATTGCCAGAGCGTATGGCATTTTCGAATGCTTCTAATAGTTTAGGGTGTGGATCAAACTCAGGAAACCCTTGCGATAGATTGATGGCATTAAATTCTTTTGCCAATGCGGTCATAACGGTAAATATAGTAGTTCCCATAGTGGGAAACTTGCTCTTGATGGTTCCTTCAAATTTCATATTGTACTATCTTTTCCTCATAAATATTGTTCTAAATCCGCCTGTTTGAGGTCGATGGTAATTTCTTTTATCTCTTGTTCTTGACTCTTTTGACAAATAAGCAAAACATTATCTGTGTCTATAATACAAAGATCTTCAACACCTTGAACTACTACAAGTTTTTCCTTAGGTACTACGATCATATTATTTGAAGCATCGTAGATACGCACGTTGTCGCCCTTTACTGCATTGCCCAAATAGTCTTTTTTAAATACTTCGTAAAGCGAACCCCAAGTGCCAACATCCGACCAACCAAAGGAAGACGGGAGTGTATATACATTTTTTGCTTTTTCGATCACACCATAATCTATCGAAATATTGGTGCATAGTGAATACACTTTAGCAATAAACTCTTTTTCAGTAGCGGTATTATACGCCTTTTCGCTCCCCACAAAACAGTCAATCACATCGGGAAGATGGGTATGCATAGCTTCGAGAATTGCACTTGTTTTCCATACAAACATACCAGAGTTCCATAGAAAGTCACCACTTTTGATAAATGTTTTGGCTATCTGCTCATCTGGTTTTTCGGTAAAGGTGATGACTTTATAAAACCCGTCTTGATCTGTTTCTTCGTCAAATTGAATATAGCCGTAGCCAGTAGCAGGGCGTGTGGGTTTGATACCTAGAGTAATCAACGCATTGCTTTTTTGAGCAAAAGCAATCGCTTTGTTAATGAGCGAAGTGTAGTTTTCTTCTTCCAGTATGAGATGATCTGAAGGTACAACCACTACTACGGCTTCTGGATTTTGTGAATGGATTTTGTCGCACACGTAAGCGATACATGGAGCCGTGTTTCTACGGGTAGGTTCACCTAATACTTGTGCTATCGAAATCTCGGGTAACTGTTCCTTTACTAGGGCGACATATTCTTCGGCAGTAACCACAAATATTCGACTAGCATCGGTGAGCTTCAATGCCCTTTCGTAAGTCATCTGAAGCAGGGTTTTGCCCGTATCTAATATATCGAGAAACTGCTTAGGCTTCGCCACTCTACTCTCTGGCCAAAAGCGAGAACCAATACCGCCCGCCATGATAGCCACATACGTATTTGTCATTGTACTAATCTGTTTTTAAAAATGCGAGGGCAAATGTAAACAATCATAGGGTTTTATTTTGTTCAATAATAATTGACTAGCATTCGTTTTTTTGTTATATTAACGTGGTGAAATCGCAACAATAGCTATGTTTAGCATCTTAAAACAAGGAGTGGCATAGCTTTTGACGAGAAGCAAAACTAAATATGCAGACAACCGTTAATACCTAATGAAATGAGTACAGATACGATCACACTAGAGCAATCGCTGAAAGAATATTTCGGTTTTGACCGATTTAAAGACGAACAGCGCGATATCATCGAGGCGCTATTGGCAGGTAAGGACACCTTCGTGATCATGCCTACTGGAGGGGGCAAGTCGCTTTGCTACCAGCTACCCGCCATATTGAGCGAGGGTGTAGCCATCATTATATCTCCCCTCATCGCCTTGATGAAAAATCAGGTAGATTTAATCAGAAACTATTCTTCCAAAGACGATATAGCGCATTTTCTCAACTCTTCATTGACCAAAACTGAAAAAAACAAGGTACTCAAAGATATTCGCTCTGGTGAAACCAAAATGCTCTATGTAGCTCCCGAAACTTTAACTAAACAAGAAACTGTTGACTTGTTTAAAGAGGTAAAAATCTCTTTTATAGCCATAGACGAAGCGCATTGCATCTCCGAGTGGGGCCATGACTTTAGACCTGAATATAGGAGAATCAGAGAGATAGTAGAAGCGCTAGACCAAGAGTTTCCTATCATGGCACTCACCGCTACGGCTACCCCAAAAGTACAATTAGACATCGTCAAAACCCTTCAACTCAGAGAGCCCAAAGTGTTTTTGTCTTCATTTAATAGAGCCAATTTATTTTATGAAATACGGCCTAAGAAAAGTAGCCAACAAGCCATTAAAAACATTATACAGTTTATCAATAGTAAGCGTGGCAAATCGGGCATTATCTATGTGATAAACCGAAAAACAGCCGATGATGTAGCCCAACTGCTCAAGGTAAATGGTATCAAAGCCGCTGCATACCATGCTGGTATAGACACTAAAATCAGAAGCAAGATTCAAGACAAGTTTTTGATGGAAGATATTGATGTGATAGTAGCGACTATCGCTTTTGGTATGGGTATCGACAAGCCAGATATTCGATTTATCATCCACTACGATATTCCTAAATCGCTCGAAAATTACTATCAAGAAACAGGCCGTGCAGGACGTGATGGTAGAGAAGGAGAGTGCATCACTTATTTTAGTTATAATGATATAGTAAAACTCGAAAAACTACTCAGAGACAAGTCTGTAGCGGAGCGAGAACGAGGCTTACAGCTTATCAACGAAACGGTGGCGTATGTAGAATCGGCAGAGTGTAGGCGTAAATTTGTATTGCATTATTTTGGAGAAGATTTTGACGATAAACAATGCGATGCTATGTGCGACAACTGTAAGCACCCTAAAGAAAAAGTAGAGGTGACAGACGAAACGCTTCTCGCACTCCAAGCTATAGACTTGCTCAAAGAAAACCACGATTTACCTTATGTAATCAAATTTTTGGTGGGTAAGAAAGTAAAAGAAATATGTGATTTTGGCTACGAAAAGCTCGATCTTTTTGGCAAAGGTGCAGATAATGACGAACAGTTTTGGAATTCGGTACTCCGCAACGCTCTCATGAAAGACATGCTCGAAAAAGATATAGAGCAGTATGGCGTTTTGAAGCTTACAGATATGGGCAGGGCCTTTTTGCAAAATCCACAAAAAATGGAAGTAGCACTAAATCACAACTTTGACGATGATGCACCTGATATGCAAGTGGTGGATGATAGCGGAGGTAAAAGTGTGATGGATACCTTGCTTTACGATATGCTCAAAGACCTTTGTAAAAAAGAAGGTAAGAGCCTCAATTTGCCTCCCTACATGGTGTTTCAGGAAACATCGCTCGAGGAAATGGCCACCAAATATCCAATCAGTATCGAAGAGCTTTTGCATATATCGGGAGTAAGCAAAGGTAAGGCAGATAGATATGGCAAAAAATTTGTGGCGGTAATCAAGCAATACGTAGAGGAAAATGACATCGAACGACCAGAAGATTTTGTGGTAAAATCGGTAGCCAACCGATCGGGTGAAAAAATAAAAATCATACAATCTATAGACCGAAAAATAGCCCTCGATGACCTCGCCAAATCGCTCAATATAAGTTTTGGCGATCTACTCAAAGAGCTCGAAACTATAGTACACTCTGGCACACGAATCAACATCGACTATTATATTGGAAACAAGCTAGATGAAGACTTAGTAGCAGATATTTTTGAGTTTTTTAGAAGTGAAGAAAAGTTTTCTATCGAAGATACACTTCAAGAATTTAAAGACGATGATATAGAACCAGAGGATGTGCAGCTAGTGCATATCAAGTTTGTGAGCGAGCTAGGAAACTAATCAAATAGAGTCGGAGGTTATCCTCCTGTGGTTGATGTTTTCGCTACGCTAAACCTTTTTAAAACACACAAGCACCGCTTTGCTAATGCGCAAGTTGTGGTGGTAGTGGTTTTCAACAATCTACAAATCGCCCCTACTCTTTCACAAACTTCAAACTTGATTTGCCAGCTTTAGTATAGACATCTGCCATATAGATGCCTGATGGAGATGAAGATACAGAAACTTTCAGCACCTTGTTATCTCCTTTAGCTTGAAAGACAAGTTTGCCTTTTGCATCGAATATTTTTACTTCGTCTATTTTGTTTTCTGCACTGCTAAAAAGTATAACATTAGAAGTCGGATTTGGGAAAGCTGAGATTTCAGCTAAAGTATTTGATGCTTCTTTAATCGAATTTGGGTCGAGGATAATTGAGCCAACTTGCCCCAAAGTATCGCCTACATTTTTTTGAAATTGACCTCCAAAATAAATTGTGTTGAAATTAGCTACAATAGTATGTACGGGCTTATCTAAAGCTAAAATAGGTGTGCATATTAGCTGATTGGGGTTTGAAAGATCTCGCTTTACAACCCCCAAACCAGCACCTCCGGTCATACCCGCATTTGCTGCAAAGTCTCCACCAGCGTAAAGTGAATTTCCGATACTATGTAGAGATTTAAAGCTTTTTCCCTCTAAGTTTAAAAAACTAAGCGTATAAGGTTTCAAAACTGTTTTCCATTCTTGATTTAGCGTATCAAAACTAGCTAGAGCGCAGGTATCGTTGCCAGATACAAAATCGCAAGCAGCATATAACTCTCCCTCCCATATCTCAAAATCATTGATTGGTGTAGCCGTACCAAACCCAGAAGTCAGCATTTGTGTTCCATCGTATTTCGCCACATGCCTCCGAAGTGCACCTGTAGCTAAATCCAAATCGCCTCCTATGTACAATTCATCTTTCCATACCTCAAAAGCACGTACCTGATTACCTCCTAAAAGTCCATTATTAATTGTTTGCCAAGAAGTGCCATTCCATTTTTTTACTAAATCTAAAAAGTCGCCACCGGCATACAAATCGCCTTTGTAAAATGCTAATGCTCTGACTGTACTATCTAAGGTGCCCATGGTATTCCATTGACCAGAAACTAAGTCATAGTAAGCCACTCTGCCTACAGAGATACCTCCCACCTGTTTGAAACTACCAGCTGCATATAGTTTATTGTCAGCTAAAAGTAGGGCGTGTATTTCGCCATCCACATGGCCGATAGATGTCCAACTAAAGCCCGCAAACCCATTTTGCCAAACAGCTATATTTTGGCAAGGAGTACCGCTAGTAGATTGAGTGAAATTTCCGCCAAAATAGACCGCAGAGTTATCAGGCATCATAGCTATAGCATTCACTGTGCCATTTAGACCTCCTGCTAAATCATCTACCACAGTAGTAGGTGGGTAGCCAGGTTGTATCCATGCCAGTTCATCGGCCGTAAAACCATTTTCTACAGCCCAAGCTGCTACTCCTTTTACTTTAATATCTTTTAGATAGGCAAATCGCTGTTGGTTATTTATGGTTTGCGCTAAGTTTTCATATCCCGACTGCTGCATCAAAAATCCTACCGCACAATGTGTGCCCAAATCGTCTATAAACACGGGTGTTTGGTATGGCAGAAACGTATTTTGTGGGAAAGTTTTTGCACTTGCATATTTCTTCAATTCTGCTAAAAGAGATGTTCGTTTCACTAATTGGGCTGGGGTCAATTGGTTAGTGTTTCTTTGACTCAAAATAGAAACTACTAGTTCTAAATGCAAACTTATCCAATCGGTTGAATTCATATTTTCAGCAGAAAGATGGATAGCATCAAAATCTACATCTTTCTGATTTCCCCACTCTTTGTTTACAAGGCAAAGTTGGTTTTTTACACCAGCCTGTGGTGAGATAGCAATAGAAGAAAGAGTCAGGGAAAAGAGAAAAGATAAAAATAGCGTTTTCATATTGCAGTTGTTTTGTAGTTAAAGATAATAAATTCCAAAAGATGGATCATCGCAACTAGCGCAACAATGTAGCGTAGCTCTTTGATTGGGGCCAGTTTAACATCAAAAACAAAATAGTAGCGTTGAGGTTGTTGGTGACGCTGTGCTAAGGACCAACAACGGCAAATATTGGGTACGAGTGAAAACATCTATCCATCCGACAGTAGAAAAACTCAAAAAGTAAACTCCTTCTTGATTTCGTATTTTATAACTTCCGTCTCCCATTAATTATTCAAAGATAAATAGATTTTATGTATCCGAAAATGAGATATGCTGATACAATATCATAAAAAAATAGCATCCGTAGTCCCCTGCCCCAAGCCTGCCGTCAGAATACGGATAGTGGGGGATTGTTATTAAAGTTCAGAAATCACCTCAAATCCTTTATAGCTACCCGTGATGGCAAGCCCAATAGTATGCTTCGCTACTTTTTTGTCTTTTATCTTTTTGGCTATTTCATTGATGGTAGCTCCGCTTCCTATGGCATCATCTAAAATCAAAATATTTTTATATTTTTTTTTCTCCAGCACCACGAAAGTATTGCGTGCATTGGCCACTCTTTCATACAATTTAGAAAGCGCTTTTTGTGGTACAGCGATGGCGTTGCTCACCTTGCGTACATTTATTGATGGCAACTCCAGCGATAAAAGTCTTTCTAGTGTACTCATTATTTGAACCTTTCGAGGTATAGTAGGCGGTACAAACAAAACTGCATCTATTTGATGTGCTTTAATAAAATGAAGCAAGCGATTTTTGATTTGATCTGCTATAATTTTCATTAGTTGTTTGTTTTGTCCCTGCTTTGCGTAGTGCATCAGACAACCCAAATTAGTCTTGCCAAATCTTTCTATAGCATAGAAGTCCAGATAGTATAATTCATCTACGCCAATCTCTCCAATGCCTTTTGTGTTTTTCAGTTTTTCTAACCCATTTATTAAATGCTCCTCATTATAAAAGTCCAAGTATTTTTTCCTTGTTTCTATGTATTCATCGATGGTTTTGAGTAGTGGCAAATGTTGATTACTCGTAAAATAGTGCATAGCAGACAATCCATTTAGCTGATTGCCAAGTGCATCTATGAGCATAAAGTATTCATCTAAAAACCGCTCTTTTTCATAGGATACTATCGTAGATGATTGCTTATCCATGGCAGGTGCTATATTATAAAACACATGTGGGGCTTCACCCATCTTTATCACCCTGTTTTGTTCAAGCATTTCATTCAGTTTTCTATGCAAATATTGCCTAGAAATTTTTAGTATGACCGAAAGGCTTTCTACCGAAGTAGCCCCATCTTTCTGTAAAATATGCAGTATCCGCTCATCCGTTTTCATAAGGCAAATATAACAAAGTTTACAGTAAACTATTTACTGTAAACTTTGTTTGCTTAATTGGTTGTTTTAAAATACTTTATAAACTGTTATAGACGCCAATACTACCGTCAGAATGTTGTTGCATTGCAAATGCAAAGAAAAGAAACATACTCGTTACCGCTGCGCTCAAACGAGTACGAGTTGGG